>JAPORB010000035.1 GCA_026710425.1 Gammaproteobacteria bacterium | reverse complement strand
ATGCCGTTCGGGCTGCCACTGTGGCTCAGCTGGACCAGTGGCAGGATGCACTGCTGGTTGCAGACACGCTGGATGACATCTTCAACACGGGCCTGCCCAGCTGAGTCGATGCGGTTTCTCCACATTTGCAGCAGCATGAATCCTGGGCTGCGAGCAGTGCCGGATTTTAACTTGCGTCAGCCAAGTTGACTGCGGTCACCAGCCACCCGATAACCACATTGGCATCAGTAGCAGAAACATTTAACCAGACATCAGAACATCCGACAATGCCCATTGACAGCCCTTCACCGGGCTAGAGATTTTCTGGAAACTGTTTTTCACACTCCGCATCAGCTCTGGTGTGCTAAGATTGCGCCTTAGATTTGCTTTGCCAATGAATACACTCTAATGATTGGGAGTTCATGGTTTCCTTTTCGTTCAAATAAGCGCATAGTTTAAGAAATTTTTTCATTAATTCAGCCGAGGACCCCTGATTTACTAGCCCAAGCAAGCTAGCTGGAATTGCTGGCATTATGTCTAGATAGTGGTTATGCACATTGACAGAATCATAATGCATCCTATGTATTGGTTAGTGGCGTGCCCGTCCTCAATTTCATTGACAATATCGAAACGACATGGGCTATAACAGGCTGGGGAATCGGTGTAGGTCATGCCCATTTCAAATTAGTATAGGCGGCTTTGCCGTTTATGGTTTCAAATTCCATAAAGGCTTGACCGAAAAGGTCGGACTAACTTACGGCTGACTTTAAGCTATGCTGTGGTGGCTATAAACAAAGTAGCTTTTATCTGAACAGTTGCCGTTGCTGCCGATCGGTCATTCCTACATTGCTAGTGTCGAAAGTGTCGAATCCCAGTAAAAACCATGGCCATGCCAGCCTCATCTGCAGCCTGAATAACTTCATCATCGCGCATGGAGCCGCCCGGCTGTATGACAGCGGTAATGCCGACCGAAGCGGCTGCATCAATACCGTCACGGAACGGAAAAAAAGCATCTGATGCCATCACCGACCCTTCAACCAGCAGATTTTCGTCAGCTGCCTTGATACCAGCAATTCTGGCACTGTAAACACGGCTCATCTGACCGGCACCGATGCCCAAGGTGCGATTATCACGGCAATAGACGATGGCATTAGACTTCACATACTGGCACACCTTCCAGGCAAACAACAGGTCCCTGATCTGCTCGGCATCAGGCTGTTTTTTGGTGACCAGCCGCAGGTCGGACTCTGTAAGGGGATGAATATCACGGTCTTGGACCAGCAGACCACCATTGACCCGCTTGTAATCCAGAGCCTGGGCAGGGGCTGAGTCCGGTTCCCACTGGCCACAGCTGAGCACACGAATATTCTTTTTGCTGGCGGTAATGGCCAGTGCCTCCTTGCTGGTGGACGGAGCGATAATTACTTCTGCAAATTGCCTGGTGATGATGCTAGAGGCAGTTTCAACGTCCAGTTCCCGGTTGAAGGCAATGACACCCCCGAATGCAGAGGTAGGATCAGTCTTAAAAGCCAATGTATAGGCATTGCTAATGTCTTTAGCAACGGCGACTCCGCAGGGATTGGCATGCTTGACAATTACACAAGCCGGCTCTTCAAAGCACTTTACACATTCAAGAGCAGTGTCGGTATCGGCAATGTTGTTGAAGGACAGTGCCTTACCTTGGTGCTGTATTGAAGTACTGATTCCGGCCTCAAGCGGTTGCTGCTCCCGATAGAAGGCTGCAAATTGATGGGGGTTTTCACCATAGCGCAGTTCCTGCTGTTTCAAGAACTGACTGTTGAAGGTGCGCGGAAAAGTCTCTGGTGGGTCATTGTCGTTAGCGCGTGTTCCGAGATAATTAGCGATGGCACCTTCGTAGCTGGCTGTGTGTTCGAAAGCCTTGACTGCCAGGTCGAAACGGATTGACGAATCCAGTTGGCAGCTATTAGCCTTCAATTGATTAAGCACCAGATCATAGTCAAGAGGATTTACCAAAACAGCCACATGCTGGTGATTTTTCGCAGCAGCCCGAAGCATGGTTGGGCCACCGATATCAATGTTCTCAATGGCGGTCGGCAGGTCACAATCCGTATTAGCCACAGTGGCCTGAAAGGGGTACAGGTTAACGACGACAAGGTCAATGGGGAGAATATCATGTTGTTCCATGACGGCCTGATCCTGATCTGGTCTGGCCAGGATGCCACCATGCACCCGTGGATGCAAGGTCTTGACTCGACCACCCATAATTTCAGGAAAGCCTGTGTAGTCAGAAATCTCAATAGCAGGGATGCCTTCTTTATCGAGTAGCTTGCAAGTGCCGCCGGTAGAGAGGATTTCGATATTGAGTTCGCTTAAGAGCCGAGCGAAGGCTGCAATGCCAGTTTTATCGGATACGCTAATCAGTGCCCGACGCACAACAACTGAATTATTTGATCCCATGGACTTTGATACTGCTTACAACCATGTACAGTATTGGAATTAAAGATTAGGAATTATGAGACTTAAATCGCCATGATGGCTAACAGAAAAAATCAAAATTGATTGAAAGATACATCAATCGACTAGAGCATCCCATAATTTTTCAGTTTCGTGCGTAAGGTGCCGCGGTTCAGACCAAGCAAGATGGATGCTTTGCTTTGGTTGTTGCCAGTATAACGCATGACTGTTTCTAGTAGAGGTGCCTCAACTTCTCTCAACACCATCTGATAAAGATCAGTAGCTGGCTCATTATCCAGATTCTTAAAATAGCGTCGTAGAGAATGTTCAACGCTTTGGCGTAAAGTATATTGTTCAGGTACCTGCCCATAAGAACCGTTAACCTGCTCCCGTTTTGAATAGATAAAACCGGCATTGGATCTGGACTGTGGATCAGTGGAATTGTATGTGGCAGCTTCATCCAGTTTATTCATGCGGCGATGGCTCCTTCACCTTCAGAAATCAACTCGCTAAAGTAGAGTTGTAGTTGTTGTAATTGTTTGGTAGTGCATTGTGCCGAGTTGAATTGCACCAAAAACTCTCTGGCAGCCGGTAGACTCCTTACATAGCTTGCAACATGTTTGCGGGCATACCATACACCCTTCACCTTACCATAGAACTGATGCAACTTGCGTAGATGTGCCTGAATCACCATGCTCTGCATTCGCAAAGGTGTTAGGCAATCCATATTCCCGGTCAAGAGATAGTGTTCAATTTCACGAAAAATCCAAGGCCTTCCCTGTGCAGCCCGACCAATCATCAGGCCATCGACCCCAGTGTAGTTTAATACCTCCCTTGCTTTTTGTGGTGAAGTAATATCACCGTTGGCTATGACTGGTATGGACACAATACGTTTGATATCGGCAATGGTATCGTACTCCGCCTCTCCTTTGAACCGATCTGCCCGTGTGCGCCCATGCACAGTAAGCAAGCGAATGCCTTCATCTTCGGCGATCTTTGCAACTTCAATACCGTTACGGGATTGTGGGCACCAACCAGTACGAATTTTAAGTGTCACCGGCACATTCACGCTGTCTACAACAGCCCTCAGAATTCGTTGTACTAGCGCGATATCCCGCAACAGGGCCGAACCGGCAGCTTTTTTCAATACTTTTTTGGCAGGGCATCCCATATTGATATCAATAGCATCTGCTCCCATAGCAACATTGAGTCTGGCCGCTTCGCTCATCAGAGCTGGATCCGAACCGGCGATTTGTATTACTTGCGGACTGGCAATATCGGGTCTGGCCTGTTTCAGACGATTTCTTTCATTATGCCAAAGTTTCGTATTGCAGGTTAGCATCTCACCTATAGTCAGCCCAGCTCCCTGTGTGCTGCAGATTTCTCGGAATGGTGGGTCACTAACTCCTACCATTGGTGCAAGAAAAAGATTATTCCTAAGCTTGTAAGGGCCAATAGTAGTTAATCTTTGAAGAGATGTGTTGCTCATGTACGAATGATAGCGATCTGTGAAAAGCAATGAAAGACTCAATAGAATAAAAAGGGAAAAATAATTCGCAGTGTGTAATTTCGAAGCACTTTTTTGGTATAAGCTTTAGCAAAGGTATTGGGTTACTATTATTTGCTGAAAATTTAAACCTTATTGAGTCAGGATCATGTGGCATTCTACATTCAGTGTTACTCATAATCAGCACAAATCCTGGCTCTTTTAATTCATGTCAGCGTTTAAGTCTTACCTTAATTCATTTTTTGATCTTCCTCGGTTGGGGTAGCGATGTTTGTTCTGTCTCGGAGTGTGCGGCGTGGGCTAGAAATGCAGCGGGGTTGAAGAAAACCTCCGGCTTGTTGCCTATAAAGACTGATTCCTGCGGGAGTTGAGCGTCTTGCTGATTAGGTACGACTATATGATCTTTGGCATTAAACACGGCGAGGCAGGCACCACATCGAACCCTGCCTTCTGCCATTGAAAGAATTGCGGCGTTGATATTGAAGCTGGATCCGCACTTCGGACATTGGGTAATCTGGAAAGCCATGACTAGTGAATTTAGAAAAGGTTCAAGCCTGTTCCGAAAAGGATTGCAATCACGATTCTTAATATCTATTCATATTAACTCCAATGTCCATGCACTGCATATCCAATTGTAGGTTAATAACCTAGGCAGATCACTCCTTGCGCACACCTACCAGTCGAACCCACTCTTCCTCCAATACGGGTGTCTCCATCACAAACCATTGTGAGTAAGTACTCACAAGTGTATAACTTTGGTCCTGGAGGATTCCTAACAGTACTAACAATCCCCCGGCTTTGATCTGTGATGCGAATTGCTCAGCCAACTTCAACAAAGGTTCAGCCAGAATATTGGCCAAGATCAGATCGACCTGAATTGGTGGCAGGATATCGGGCTTATAGGCGGTCAGCTGGTCACTGCCCAGATGATTGCGCTGGCTGTTGTTGACCGTAGCGGTAAGAGCTTGGGGGTCATGATCCACGGAATGCACTCGTCTTGCCCCTAGCAATGCGGCTGCGATACCAAGCACACCGGAGCCACAACCAAAATCAATCACCTCACGTCCTTGAATCTCCTGATTCTTCGCATATTGCGCCAGCCAACGCAGGCACAGTGCAGTGGTGGCATGTGATCCGCTACCAAAGGCAAGACCCGGATCCAGCATAAGGTTTACAGCAGTCGGGTCTGGCGGAATTTGCCAGCTGGGGCAGATCCATAGATTATCACCAAATTGCATGGCCTCGAAGTCCTGCATCCAGCAGCGTTCCCAATGCTGCTCCTCGATCAATTCAATCACCAGTGAGTCAGCATTTCCTACGGATGCTTGAAGCCGAAGTACTTCCATCAAACCACTCAAATCAATACTTAAGTCAAAAAGCCCAAGCAGTGTTACCAGTGGCCATAAGTCAGTGGCACCCGGCGAGCGTTGAAAAATCGGATAGTCTTTTGAGTCGAGCAGGCTAATGGACAATGCACCATGCTCCAGCAATAACTGCTCCAGAGTAGCACTGTCCTGCGCCGATGTCTGAATTTGAATCTGTTGCCACATGTTGCTTGCAGCTGCCTGAACAACCGTTAAGTGGTATTTACGGCTTGCCAGTTTGCCCGGCAGGTCCAAAGATGCTGCTCCTAGGATAGTGGGCAGCATTAGAGGTTCAGTTTTTGCTCCAGGTAGTGGATGTTGACCCCTCCTTTTTGAAATTTGCTGTCTCTCACCAAATCACGATGCAGGGGAATATTGCTGCTAATGCCGTCGATCAACATCTCGTCCAGGGCGATTTGCATGCGAGTCAGAGCTTGTTCTCTGGTATTTCCATAGCTGATCAGCTTGGCGACAAGTGAGTCATAGAAAGGGGGGACCGAGTAACCGCTGTACAAATGCGAATCCACACGCACGCCAGGTCCTCCTGGTGCATGAAACATATCCACTTTCCCCGGGCTGGGCAGGAAAGTTTCAGGGTTTTCTGCATTGATGCGACACTCGAAAGCATGGCCCTGAACCTTGATGTCTTCTTGCCTGATTGAGAGTTCCTCGCCTCCAGCAACCTTGAGCTGTTCCCTGACAATATCAATGCCAGTAACCATTTCTGTCACTGGATGCTCGACCTGCACTCGGGTATTCATTTCAATAAAGTAAAACTGTTCATTTTCGTAAAGAAATTCCAGAGTACCGGCACCGCGGTATCTCATGTTGCGACAGGCCTGAATACAGGTGGCAGCGACTTCGGCCCGGACTGCCTCTGGAATGCCGGGAGCTGGTGCTTCCTCAATTACTTTTTGATGACGCCGCTGTAGCGAGCAGTCTCGGTCGCCGAGATACAGGGCATTGCCCTTGCCATCACCGATGACCTGAATTTCAACATGGCGTGGATTCTCCAGAAATTTTTCCAAATACACAGTGCCATCACCGAAGAAAGAACTGGCTTCGGTTTGTGTCACATAAATTGCTTTGAGCAAGGCTGCCTCGTTGTGCACCACACGCATACCACGACCGCCACCACCAGCGGCGGCCTTGATAATCAGTGGGTAGCCGATGTCCTTGGCCATGGCTAAGGTGCGTTCGTTATTCTGGTCCAGTGGTCCGTTGGAACCTGGGACAGTAGGCACGCCTGCCTCGCGCATGGCCTTTATGGCTGAGACCTTGTCACCCATAAGACGAATAGTCTCCGCACTGGGACCGATAAAGATGAATCCGCTATTTTCCACCGATTCGGCGAAGTCGGCATTCTCGGAAAGAAAGCCGTATCCGGGATGCACAGCATTAGCATCAGTCACTTCCATGGCACTGACAATGGCTGGGATATTCAGATAACTCTCGGTTGGACTTGGTGGACCAATGCAAACCGACTCATCGGAGAGACGGACATGCATAAGGTTCTTATCGGCGACGGAGTGGACCGCAACCGTTTTGATTCCCAGTTCCCGGCAGGCTCGAAGAACCCGCAGAGCGATTTCCCCGCGATTGGCAATCAGTACCTTTTCGAGCATGAGAGATTATCCAGTTGTAAACAATAGTGGCCTTAGCCAATTCGCACCAAGGGCTGGTCAAACTCAACCGGTTCACCATCTTCAACCAGAATGGCTTGCACCACTCCGCTGATATCGGCTTCGATCTGATTCATCATTTTCATGGCTTCGACCAGACACACTGGATCGCCTTGCTTGACCTGGCTGCCAATTTCTACGAACGGTGCTGAGGAAGGAGAGGGTGAGCGGTAGAAAGTTCCCACCATCGGTGATTTGACCACATGCCCGATGCTGGCTGTTGGTGTCGGCTTTTCCTCATTCTCAGAGGCTGCCACTACTGGTGCTGGTGAAGGTACTGCCAAGGGAACAGCAGGTGCAACTGAAACGCTAGCAGCACTGGTGTTGCGGCTAATGCGAACGGCCTCTTCGCCTTCCTTGATTTCTATTTCGGCAATATCGGATGCTTCCAGCAATTCGATCAGTTTTTTGACTTTTCTAATATCCATGGGCAATCCTGTCTTTAGGTCTGCTTTTGCAATTGAGTAAATGCGGCCTCAAGGGCGAGTTCATAACCCTGGGCCCCCAGTCCAATAATGCAGCCAACGGCTATATCGCTGAAGTAGGAGTTATGCCGGAAGGGTTCCCGTTTGTGCAAATTGGACAGGTGCACTTCAATGAAGGGAATTTCCGCTGCCAGCATGGCATCGCGCAAAGAGATGGATGTATGGGTTAGCCCCCCAAAATTGACCAGCAGGAAGTTGGTGCCGTCTTGCCGGGCAACATGCAAGCGTTCGATAAGTTCAGACTCCGCATTACTTTGAAGGCTATCGAATTCATGGCCAGTTACCGCACACCGTTGTGCTAGCCTCTGATTAATTTCAGTCAGAGTATCAGAGCCGTAGATATGAGGTTCACGGTGGCCCAGCAGGTTCAGGTTAGGGCCATGCAGGGCCAGTATACTTGCCATTGAGTGATACGCTTATCCAGAACGGGAGGTGATGAGTACTCGAGTCAAGCCTAACCGTTAAAGTTATTGCAGATTAACTGATTTTAGCGGCATTTTACCTAATGTTAATCGAATTTTCAATACCATTTATGTGCTGATGCAAGTTGCTTGACCTTTCTATTGGTTGCAGTTCCAGAGGCAAAGCACTCAATAGTGCCTTGATGCAAGGATTTGTGTCTTTATACAGGCTTTATGCACTTCAGCATAATGTGTCCAAGTCAAGATGTCTTATCTCCTGTAATGAACGAAGTTAGGCCTGGGTGGCGACGGATCAAGGGGTAAGCGGATGGACAGCTTTTTGGGGCGGGTAGCAAAACCCCCAGTCGGCACAGCCCTGGTATTCGATCAGTAGGCTGGCTTGAGGGTCCGGGATTCCCTCAAGGATTAGCTTGGCCTGCACTGGCTCGTAGTAGGCTTCAATATCGCCAAAAAACTGGTCTGTCTTCTTTATTCCATCTGGCAAGCGAAAGTTCAGAGGCACGGGATCTTCTCCTGACCTTGCAATCAGACTGAAGGCGAAGGAGTGTCGATACAGATAGTGTCCGACTGCTGGTGTCCAGGTAATCGAATAGGTGTGGTTCATGATACTGGCAAACCAGGGGAATGCCTGCTCAATTGCAAGTGGGCGATTACTGTCTGAGCTGCTATTAAGGCTGCTGACGGAAGGTGGTGCCAGCTGAGCTGATATAGGCACACTGAATATTGTCATGGCGGCTGTGACAATTAGCAGAGCAATAGTATTGCGAGACCTGACCGAAAGGCTAAAAACCACTGGCCACAATCGGGAATTAGGTAGTAAAGAAGGCTGCGGATTTAGTAAGTTCGACTGCGTTAAACCGAGTGTTACGGTCATAATCCTGACTCTCAGGGTATAGGCGATTAAGCTTGGTAGCGATCAAACACCAGGCAGGCGTTAGTGCCGCCAAAGCCAAAACTGTTGGACATGATGCGATTCAGATTGACGTTGTCCTGCCTTTCCTGGGCAATAGGTAATCCAGCGGCTGCTTCATCCAGATTTTCGATATTGGCAGAGGCCGCAATAAAATCGTTGTTCATCATCAAAAGAGCATAGATGGCTTCCTGAACGCCAGCAGCACCTAGCGAATGACCGCTGAGGGATTTGGTAGAATTGATTACCGGGATGTTATCTCCGAATACTTCCCGGATGGCATTGAGTTCCGATACATCGCCAGTCGGGGTACTGGTGCCATGTGTGTTTATGTAGTCTACGCGGCCTTCCAAATTGGCACTGGCCATGCGCATGGCGCGTATTCCTCCTTCCCCGGAGGGGGCAACCATGTCGTAGCCATCGGAGGTTGCAGCATAGCCGGTCAGTTCTGCATAGATTTTCGCCCCACGGGTTTTGGCATGTTCCAGCTCCTCGATCACTAGCATGCCCCCGCCGCCGGCAATGACAAAACCATCCCGACCGGCATCAAAGGCGCGTGAAGCCTTTTCGGGGGTGTCGTTGTAGCTGGTTGACAATGCACCCATGGCATCAAACATGTGCGACATGGTCCAGTGCTCGGATTCGCCACCCCCGGCAAACACCAGATCTTGCTTACCCATTTGAATCAGTTCGGCAGCATTACCAATGCAGTGGGCACTGGTGGCACAGGCTGAGGAGATGGAATAGTTAACTCCCTTGATTTTGAACGGTGTGGCAAGACAGGCTGATACCGAACTGCTCATGGTGCGCGGAATACGATAGGGACCTACCCGGCGCATGCCTTTTTCTCGAAGAATATCGGTGGACTCCAGTTGATCTTCCGGGGAACCGCCCCCGGAGCCAACTACCAGGCCGATACGGTCATGAGAAATTTCATCAAGGCTGAGTCCGGCATCTTCCAATGCTTCCTGCATGGATAGATAGGCATAAGCGGAGGCATCGCCCATAAAACGGTAGAGTTTGCGGTCTATTAGGGTTGCGGTGTCAAGTTCCACACTGCCACTGACATGACTGCGCATGCCCACATCGGCATAGGCGGCATTGAAACGAATACCGCTTTTGCCTTGACGCAGGGAGTTGAGGACTTCACCTGAATTATTACCAAGGCAGGATACAATACCCATGCCTGTTACTACCACTCTTCTCATGTTATGCCAGCCTGTAAATTCAATTGGTGCAGAAGAAAGCTTTTGCATCGATAACTGAGTTTAGGGGAATGTTAGTCTGAAGCTTTGACATTGAAAGTATTGTCGAGTGTAAATAATCCTACTTTTAGGGCCTTGGTGCTGTAAATTACATTGCCATCAACAGCCACGGTGCCATCGGCAATGCCAACCACGAGTTTGCGCTTGATCACTCGGCTGATATCGAGTTTGTATACTACCTGTCTGGCCTCGGGGAGAATTTCGCCACTGAACTTCACTTCTCCGGCTCCCAGGGCTCGTCCCTTGCCAGGAAATCCACTCCAGCCGAGAAAGAAACCGACCAGTTGCCACAGGGCATCCAGGCCCAAGCAGCCGGGCATAACCGGATCCTCCCGGAAGTGGCAGTCGAAGAACCAAAGATCGGGCTTGATGTCCAGTTCTGCTAGAATTTTGCCCCGACCATATTCTCCTCCATCGCCAGTGATTTCGGTGATACGGTTCAGCATCAGCATGTTGCCGACGGGAAGCCTTGCATTACCTGGACCGAACAATTTGCCATAGCCGCACTCAACGAGCTCCTTGAGTTCGTAGGAACTTTTGGGCGTAAAATAATCATTTTTTCCATTCATGACGGGCAATTTGGTGGTTCTTTGCGTGGCTCCAACCCCACAAACCTTACATTATAATGCATTGGGAACAAGAAATCGATCGGAAATCGCCATCAGCCCCAAAATTGAGCAGGTGCAATCCAATTTTCAGAGGGGCATCACTAAGTTGAGCGATTTCTAGTTGATCTTAATCAATGGCTAATTGAGTCTAGTTGAAAAATGTGTGCTAGCCGGGAAAATTGGTGGGCATGAACCAATACGATGTGTCTCTTATGCTACTCTTTATGTAGAGGTTTTATTGATGAGTGGACAGGCAGTCTTTGCTAATTCGGTTAAAGTTTCGACGTAGTAGTTGCATAATTCTCCCCCTTTACTCTTCTCTTTTCGAAGCTCAATTAGCAAGGAAGGTGAGTTCCAGTCATTTTTGCTTTTTTCAAAATTAAACCAACGAGGGTGGCTTGGTTTCTCACTCTTCTGCCAGCTGAATTTACATAAATTGGATTTTCCATCCTCAATGATTTTATCAAATTCTCGCAAAATATCTTCTCTATTATCCTCACCAACATCACCATTGATCTTAAACCCTGCCCACCAACAACCATCATTCTCTAAATTACTTAGAAAAACAACAATTTGCTTATCAGGATCAGAATGATGATTTTGGGAACCTTGATCTAATGTAATACTTATAGAAGTATTTTTAGTGCCATCTCCCTTTATCTTTATTTTTAGTCTTGGAGAAGCGGATTTTCTAAGCTTTTTCTCAAGCTGAGAGGACATGATTTTAAAAAAATCCTCAATTATCCCAATCCTAATATGCTCCCAATTCTCGGTAATAGATGCAGCCAGCTTTATATTTTTTTCTGGATCAGAAAATAAATATTTTTCGATGGCTTGTCTCTCAATATCATTGGTCACAATATCTACTCCTATATTGTATTTAAAATATTCAATTAAATCAGCAAGAAATACTCTTAATTTTTCAACTTCACAATGCTTGCGACACTCCGATAACCAATCTGTTAATGTAAAAGGGATATAGAAATCATTACATTCTTTACTAGGAATAGGATCTGTCGAACTTCCCCGGATTCTATCTAGGTCAGTACTTTCAACTTTATCAAATGACAGTACATCGTGATATGGAATAACCCCAAAGTGATTCCTTAAACTATCACCATATTCGGATTTTGGCAGGCTCTTCTCGCTAGGCATGCTATAGCGAGGTGGCAGGTAGATTAAAAAGAAATTATCAGTGTTGACTTCTTCAAAATGCTTGAGATAACGCTTAATCTGCTCTTTCTGATCGCCTGCATAAGGCTTGTTTTCAATGGCGAGACAATATTTTCTATCAGAATTGCTAATGGTCACATAAATGTCAATACGCCCTCTATCTTCGTTTCCTCCAACCCATTTCTCTTTTTCAACTTCAATTTTATAATTTTTGAAGTCAGTCGGCCAGTCACAGTTAAGATAACCGGTACTAACGATTTTTTGTAATAAGCTCTCTAGGAAGAGATTTCCTTGCCCATGAGAAGCATCCGGATCTAGTAGGTCAGCAATAATTTGTGAAAGACCACATTCATCATCAGTGCGTAAGTAATTAAGTGAGTTGAAGTGGCAGGCGGTGAGTCGGTTCAGTTCCTTATCCAATTGGCGGACCGTTTCTAGCTTAAGATTTAATTCATTGAAAAAAGTAGTAATCTCTTTTGTATATTGGTTTTGCGATTCTTTCAGTTTCGCATCAATATTGGTAAAGAATTGGTGTATTTCATCTCTCTTATCTTTAGATTCCATAACTAAGTTTTGCTCATTTTATGATTCTAGAAATGGAAAGGCATTAACTGGGTTAATATGTTTTGTAAATGGCTGCTGATTGCCATTATGATGTCCTGAATCTTATATTAGCTATTGGCTCTCAAGAATGCGTTTGATGCGCTCCTAACCTGAGAGATTTGCCAATCAAAGTACTTAGCCTGTGTCCAACATTAAACAATAGAATGTTATTCTATTAGCTGCTCATTTCAGACGGCGGTTCAATCGGTAACTTTCTCAAATAGTCGCCGAAGGATGGAATGGGAATCATATAGTGCTTCGCAAGATCCTTGGATTCCATTAAAATACCTGCATGTAGGGCATTAATTAAAAATTCATTTACAGATAGACCTTTTTCATCATGTATTTCTCTAGTTAGTTTACTTATCTCATTTCGGCTAAGCACTCCATCTCTTTGTCGTGCAGCCAATGCCAATTCCTTGTATAACCAAGGATCTTCCGAGCATGCCTTGAGCCGAGTGTGATAGTATTGCTCTTTCTTTTCCTTCCCCAATTCCAGTGCCTGCGACAGCAGATCCGGTTGGAGGCCACTACCATGATCCCGAATTACTTGTCCGGCAGCCACCGCAACAGAGTTGATATGTTGAGGCCATCCTTGAGATAAATTGGCCAACTCATCCACCCATGCCGCCTGGTCTGGGCCATTGAAATCATAAGCATCAAAGACACCCTGTATCGCATTCGTAGCTTCCTCATGTGACATGGTTTCCATTGTGATAACCCGATCTCTTGGAGGTCTGGATAGACCACATTGCCGCATGACCTCTTCTGTATCACTCAACCCTAAGAAAGCGGTAAGCAGGGATATGCCCTGGACACCTTCATGTAAGCAACTCACTACCGCCTTTGTAGATTCAGAAATCGGTGTGTTCTGAGCTTCATCAACAAAAATCACATAGTGCTTGTTTTTGAATATACCACCCGCATTACGAAAGATCGCCTCAGCAGAAATGTTGAGAGATTTTTGTGTATTCTTTGACTCACTTTGCGCAGTTATCTCAATCTCTCCTGCCATTGCTCCCACATTGTAATTCCGACTACTTAGAATGGAAGAAAATCCTTGCAATAGATCTTTTAGTTTTCTCAAAATGTAGACTTTGGAAGGGAAAACTTTGTCCAGCCGCTCAAGCTCCTGTTTGGTTGCCTCCACCATTGCTTCGATAACTGCAGGAGCAGAACCAAGCATATCTGGTCTAACTGAGACTGGTATCCAATGTTCTTGGGGTGTTGAATGCTGTCGAACAGCCTCCATGCATTCCAGCATCAGCGCAGTCTTGCCCGCACCCGGGGCACCCTGAAAAATCATAGTGCCTCCGCCAACACGGCCATGCATCAGCATGTTTAAGGCATTCTGAAAAACCCCATATTCATGATCCCGGCCTCGAAAGAAGGCTTCACGGCCAACCTCTGCCCGGTCAGTATCGCCCAACCAGATTTC
>JAPORB010000194.1 GCA_026710425.1 Gammaproteobacteria bacterium | reverse complement strand
CAGTCTGTTTTTATGCTAGGATAGGAGTTTCACCCACCCTGTTTCATGAAGAGCCTGATATCAGTAAAGGTATGACTTGAACAAATAGCGCAGGTTTTGAGTCTCAGTAGCCCGATACAAGGGGAGAGAAATCAGATTCTTGTTGAAAGAGTCAACCGCTAACAGCAGCTGATTAGCATGATCTTCCAACTAAGCGTCGGTTCAAATGCAGCAACTTCTGCTAGTTTTTCAAGTGAGTAAAATTTAAGGTTTTTAGCTAAATTAAAAATCCACTCCATAAACTTACTCTTCAATCTTAAATACCATATTCACAGTCCAGACAAACATATGAACTGCTCACTTTTAGTATTGCGTTCAGCCATGCAGAGTGACATCATGATTGGTAAAAGAGCGTTTTTTGCTGTGTTTTACACAAATTTCAGTGAAAACTGTTACCATGATCTCGATGATTGTTTTTTGCTGGCAACGAAGCCAAAAAATGGGTCCAAGACATTAACTTCGAATATAACTAAGAGTTGCCAGCTTCAGCCTCAAGTGTCTGACATGGCAAGCCTTCGGCATAGAGTTAACCGGAGATTTTGGCAAATCATGGATAATCAAAACAGTTTGCGTCGCATCTGACAATTCAAGCTTTTGAGTGTCAAGACTCACAACGCAAAGAGGCGGAAAGGAAACAGTTGCATGCTAATTACTAATACTCTTCAATTCATTGTCTTATTATCCCGCAACCGGGTTTGGCCCATAGGCACTAGTATTCGTGCAGCTACCCTGATCTATGGCCTGTCTTTCGTTGTCATCTCTGTATCTGCCCAAGAGCTACAACTCACCTACAGTCAGCCACAAGCTATAGTGGGTGCATCAATCTACCAGGAGCAGTGTGCAGTATGCCATTTACCTGACTTGAGCGGCTCTTTCGAAGCTCCCTCACTGAATGACCAAAATTTTAGACGCAACTGGGCAGGGCGCAGCCTGCCACAATTAATGGACGTACTCCGCGAGACGATGCCGCCTCAGTCTCCTGGCAGTCTTGACACTGAGAGTGCATTGGCTCTCGTAGCCTACTTCCTGTCAGAAAATGGTATTTCCCCCACCGAGGCACTAATGGCAAACGCAACCGGAAATGTGTTTCCTGGACCCTTAAATGCAATATCAGCTGGACCTCAGCTAACACCTTTGCCGGGTCGAGCAGGATCGATGCCCTCTCCAGAATCCCGCAATTCAATTCCCGAGATTGCAACCGTCCACAACAGTAAAACGGCCATCACCCGATCTTTTCGCCCACTACCAGGTTTTACTGCTGTTTCGACCAAAGAATTAGCCAGTCCCAATGCCGAGGACTGGACCTACTGGCGAAGGGGGCCGGATAGCAACGGTTACTCACCGCTGAATCAAATTAACAAGGAAAATGTTCATAATCTGTCCTTGGCCTGGGTTTGGGGAATGGAAGCCGGGCGAAGCCAGCCAGCACCGCTAGTTCGCAATGGCGTTGTGTTCTTGCCCAATTACGGCAATGTGGTTCAGGCACTCGATGGTAAAACCGGAACACTGCTGTGGGAATATCGGCGACAGTTTGCCGAGGGCAGTCGACCTGGCGGGCTTTTGCGGACCCTCGCACTATGGCAGGATATGGTATACGTCGCTACCAGCGACGCACATCTGGTTGCACTGGATGCCAACACCGGTTCCGTGCGCTGGGATGTAGAAATCGCCAATGAGGAACTAGGCTATTCCAATACCAGTGGCCCTATTGTTGCCGATGGGGTCGTGATTAATGGTATCTCCGGTTGTGCAAGATTCTTCGCCGACAGCTGCTTTATCACCGGACATGATGCCCGCAATGGAGAAGAGCTGTGGCGCACCTTTACCATTGCACAGCCTGGAGAATCTGGTGATGAATCATGGGCCGACTTACCATTGGAGTACCGAGGCGGCGGCGATGTATGGATGACGGGAAGCTGGGATCCCCGACTGGGTCTAGTGTTTTTCGGGGTGGCACAGGCCAAACCCTGGATGGCAGTGAGTCGTGGCATGACAACCGATGATGCCGCACTGTATACCAACTCAACGCTGGCACTAGATCCTGGCGATGGACGAATTGTCTGGCATCGGCAGCATGTGGAAGGTGAATCCCTTGATATGGATGAGGCCTTTGAGCAGGTACTGGTGGATGTGCTGGACGAACCCTTTTTGCTTACTATCGGCAAAAGTGGCATTTTGTGGAAGTTGGATAGGGCTACCGGCGAGTTCAGAGGATTGAAAGAAACTGTGTTTCAGAATGTTTTCTCTCGCATCAATTTGGAAACTGGCAAGGTGCAATACCGGGATGACATTCGAAACATGAAGTTTGGCGACTGGTTGTCTGTATGCCCATCCACCGCAGGGGGCCATAACTGGCAATCGACCAGCTTCCACCCGCCTTCCGGACAATTGATAATACCTCTCAGCCAATCCTGCATGGAAATTTCTCCACAGCAAACCACCTTTGAAATCGGTTCTGGAGGCAACCTTGCTGACAGACGATGGATGGAAATGCCCGGCACAGATGGCCTATTTGGCAAGCTTGCTGCTTACGATGTGGCCTCACTTGAGGAAACCTGGAGCAAGGAGCAACGGGCACCATTTCTGACTGCAGCACTTGCCACTGCCGGTGGGCTACTATTTATCGGAGACTATGACCGCTATGTGCATGCTTTTGACGTAGACACTGGCGAGGAGCTGTGGAAATCCAGGCTGGCCACCTCAGCTCAAGGTTTTCCCGTATCCTATGCTGTGGACGGCAAGCAGTACATAGCCATACCCGCAGGTAGGCTCGGCGGCAGTCCATGGCGAATCGGAAGCTTTCTTGCACCGGAACTGATCAGCCCCGATGGACACAATGCACTTTATGTATTTTCTCTGAACTGACTTAGGCTATTTTTCAGCAAACTAAGGACAAATCATGACTTCACACATCACATCTGCCTTGTTTTTGGCCTTAACTTTGGCCTCAACTATGGCCAAAGCCCAATATGGCGCAATGGATGGCGAATGGCCCACCTATGGCGGTGATCTCGGGAGCACCCGCTATGCCGCCCTCAATCAGATTAATGCCACCAATTTTTCAGAGCTGGAAGTGGCCTGGCACTTCAAGACTGATAACCTTGGACCCCGCCCTGAGTACCGATTCCAGTCTACACCTCTGATGGTGGGAGGTATCGTCTATAGCACTGCCGGTTCGCGCCGTAGTATCGTGGCACTGGATGCTGCCACTGGCGAACTGCTATGGGTTCACCGCTTCGAGGAAGGACAACGTGCAGCAGAAGCACCACGTCAATTGTCTGGACGCGGTCTCGCTTACTGGAGCGACGGGGAAGACCAGCGCATAATCTATGTTACACCCGGTTACCAGATGATTGCACTGAATGCGGCCAACGGGCAACCCATCACTGATTTTGGTCAAAATGGCATTGTTGACCTCAAAACAAATATAGACCAAGAGGTTGATCTGATCACAGGAGAAATCGGGTTGCATGCGGCTCCTGTGATTGCTAATGGCGTGGTTGTAATCGGTGCTGCCCATCGCACGGGTGGAAATCCGCGCAGCCGGGAAAATGTGAAAGGTTATGTAAGGGGCTTTGATGTCCGTACTGGGGAACGATTGTGGATATTTCACACCATACCACTGCCTGATGAATATGGCTTTGAGTCTTGGGAAGGCGATTCGGCCTCCTATACCGGTAATACGGGTGTATGGGCACAAATATCTATTGATCCCGTGCTCAATACCGTTTACTTACCGGTCGAGGCGGCAACGGGGGATTACTACGGTGCCTACCGTCCGGGCAACAATCTGTTTGCGGATTCCTTGCTGGCCGTAGATCTGCACACTGGTGAACGCAAGTGGCACTACCAGCTGGTTCACCATGGCATTTGGGACCATGACATTCCCTGCGCACCTATTCTGTTGGACATCGAAGTCAATGGGCGCCTGATCAAGGCTGTTGCTCAGCCTACCAAACAGGCGTTTCTTTATGTCTTTGATAGAGAGAACGGTGAGCCTGTATGGCCCATAGAAGAAATGCCAGTGCCACAGGGAGACGTTCCGGGTGAGTGGTATGCCGCCACCCAACCATTCCCGACCAAACCTCCGCCTTATGATCGTCAGGGGGTTACGGAGCAAGATCTGATTGATTACACCCCGGAACTGAGGGCAAAGGCTTTGGAAATTGCTGGCTGGTTCAAAATGGGACCACTGTACACTCCCCCCGTGCTCAGCAATATTGATGGCCCGCTGGGCACGCTGATGGCTCCCTCTGCAGCTGGCGGTACTAATTGGCCCGGCGGCTCACTTGATCCAGTTAACAACATTCTGTTTGTTCACTCCAACAGTTCGGTAGGCAATCTGGGGCTGGTACAACCCTACCCCGGCCAATCGGATATGGCTTATATCCAGGGCAGTGCTGTGAGTGGTCCCCGCGTCTCGGCCGGAGCGGGCTCTTCCTCTGCCTTGGACCTCAGCCAGGCAGTAGCTAACCGCGAACGCCCTCGTTCAACTCGTGGCAATCCGCCACGCGGATTACTGGTTGACCGCCTCCCTTTACTGAAACCACCCTATGGACTGTTCACAGCAATTGATATGAATCAGGGCGAGATTCTCTGGCAGGTTCCCCATGGGCGCACCCCTGATCGGATCAAGAAACATCCGGCACTGCAAGAGATTGACATTCCCCAGACGGGACAAAACGGCTTTTCCGGCAGTCTCGTGACAGAAACTATGTTGGTCGCCGGAGAACCACAGATGACCAGTGACGAGGATGGCACACTGAGTGCCTACCTCAGAGCCTATGATAAGTTGACTGGTCAAGAGCTTGGTGCAGTCCGACTGCCAGCTCCTCAAACAGGATCACCCATGACCTATCTGCATAACGGAGTACAGTACCTAGTCGTCGCTGTAAGTGGAAGCCGATACTCAGGTGAGTTACTTGCCTTCCGCCTGCCTGAGTAGACTATATCGGTGGAACGTTCACGAATCAGTAATTGCAACTCCTAAGATTGATTTTACCAAGTGATTCGGACGTAGAAACAGCAACACGGTCAAGTTTATCAGGATCAGGAGCACCAAAATGAAACCAGCACAATATTCACTCTTCCTGCTTGTATTTAACTTGGGCAGCATGGCGATGGGTAGTGAGTCAATACCAACCGGAGAGGGAACCTTGGAAATCATTCCCAAGGTACATTCCAGTGTTGAATTAAATTATAAGGGTCTCGTTATCCAGGTCGATCCATGGGGTGTTATAGGGTTTGACAACTACAGCAGTGCCGACCTGATTCTGGTGACTGATAACCCAAGTCATCATTTGGATCCGTTAGCTATCGATTCAATCTCCACCCCGGATACACGCGTAGTCATTCCAGCCAATAGCAGGCAACAAATGCCAGGCGGCATTGTCATGCAAAACGGTGAAACTCTTCAGATCAAGGGCGTGGAGATTGAAGCCATTGCTGCCTATGACATCATTCAAGGTGCACCGGAACATCCGAAGGGTGATGCCAACGGCTACGTGCTGACACTTGGAAACAAAAGGCTCTACTTTGCCGGAGTAACCGAATGCGTTGATGAAGTAAAGTCACTCGAGGACATCAATATTGCTTTCATGCCAATGAATATTCCTTTAGGTCGCATGACTCCTGAAGCTGCCGCAGCCTGCACAAAACTTCTCAATCCAGAGATGGTTTTTGTCTATCACTATGATCAGACTTGGGCCCGCAGGATATCCAGTCCGGAGTATATGGGTCCCGGACTTCCCGGAGGGCGCAGTATTGAGGAGAGTATTCAGGTCTTTGCCCGGGAATTGGAAGGAAGCGCGATTAAGTTTAAACAAAGCAATTGGTATCCGACATTGCCAGAACCGGCATTAGTGTCCCAATAACCTTGGTGGGAAATCAAGATTCTTGGTGTTCCGAATAACAAAGAACGCACAGGCTATCCGACACAAAAACCTATAGCATTGCTTGATATGTTAATCAGGGCATCAAGCAATAAAGGTGATATGGTTCTGGACCCCTTTTGTGGATGTGCAACAACCTGTGTGGCCTCCGAAAGACTTGAAAGACAATTGATTAGCATTGATGTGTCATTCAAGGCTTATGATCTTGTTAGGGAACGTTTAACCAAGAAAGCTGCAGATACAACCGATTTGCTTTAAAAACTAAACAAGATACATCTTAAAACAAATGCGCCAAAACGAACTGATCTCGCTGTAGACTATAGAGAAAAGAAGTATGTTTATGCCATATACCACACCCTGCATACTCAGGAAAGTACAAGGTTGGAATTGCCAAAGATTGGAAGTCACGTTTGAATGCTTACCAGACTTCTGTTCCTAACCGACAATATAAGATTGAGTTCAAGATGAAGACAATAAATTTCCAGAATGTAGAAAACATATCCATGATAAGTTTACAAATAAGCACGAATGGGTTCAGGGCAACTTGAATAAAATTATAGAATCCATCAAGCAATATAAAGAGAAAACTAACTAAATAAGTTGCAAATCTGTACTATCAGAAAGTCTGAAATCGCTCACGTCAATGAGGTTCCTACCATCCCCAATTAATGAATTCAATCTGCTGTTGTGCAATAGTGACCTCATCTGCAAGCAGAGTTGATGGCAAACCATAAGGATAAAGCTAGCGGGAAGAGCTAAGTCGAACTACCGCCTTGGAGGTGCCTACAAGGCATTTACAACCCCATCTTGATTTTACCGCACACGATCAAGCGATTAGAAAATTCAAACTGAACCAGTGTCTGGAGCGGCCATCGATTTTACTCGGGTTATCACACTTGGACTGGCATGGGCCAATATGGTTTGGTCAGTCTTCATGCTTTCAGTGACTCAGTTCGCTCTTGGGCAAACAATAGTTCGAAAAAATCGAACCATTGTTAACAAAAAACTGATTTTGGTTATAGCAAGTCTCTGGCAAATTGCCTAGCGTGCTGAAGGCAAGTTTACTCGCAACCTCCTGAGACGGGTCATTGTCGGGGAATCCCATGTCATTAATTGCTTTCAGAACAGCTAAACATGCAACTCTCCCTAATAGTTGCTTCTTCTGAACCTGGACTCAATGTCCAGGTTTTTTTTGCCTGATATCTGGCTTTTCGTAAATTATTGATTATAGTAGGGTCAAGTTCGTGAATATCGAAGAAATGAATCTCCGCAATATCAAGGGGCGAACTACCCTGAGTCCTGGATACAACCGACGATGCGACAACTCAACTATAGTCACCTGCAATACTTCTGGGCAGTGGCCAGAGAAGGCAGTGTTACCAAGGCATCCGAAATGCTGCACCTGACACCGCAGACTATCAGCGGGCAGATCAAGCTTCTTGAGGAGTCAGTGGGAGAGGCACTTTTCACTAGAGCAGGAAGGGGACTGGTCTTGACCGAAACTGGCGATCTTGTGTTTCAGTATGCCGATGAAATTTTTTCATTGGGTGCCGAGCTCAGCACCCGAGTGAAAACGGGCAATGCGGGTCTGCCAGCCAGACTAAGAGTGGGGATCGTAAACTCCATTCCCAAGCTGATCGCAATGCGTATTCTGCAACCAGCAATTGCCAGTGAGACTAAAGTCAAGCTGGTTTGCATTGAGGGAGAGTTCGACGAGTTGTTGGGAAAACTGGCAGTCCACCAACTGGACATGATCATTTCTGATCGAGGCATATCGGCCGGACTCAATGTCAAGGCCTACACCCATGAGCTTGGTCAGAGCGGCACTTCGATCTTCGCAAGTCCCAATATGGCCAAGCACTACAAGAAGGACTTCCCCGACTCGCTGAATCAGGCCCCTTTCCTGGTGCCGACCACCAGCAACCCCATGCGCCGGGCCTTGGAGGGGTGGCTGGAAGGTCTGAATCTGACTCCGCAAATCATTGCCGAGTTTGATGACAGTGCCTTGATGAAGGCCTTCGGCCAGGAAGGTCATGGTCTGTTTCCCAGCCCTACAGCCATTGCCGGGGAAATTCAGACGATGTATGGAGCCAAGGTTATTGGTATGGTGCCGGAAGTGATTGAAAACTATTATGCCATCTCGCCAGAGCGAAGACTCAAACATCCCGTTGTGTTGAATATCATTGAAACCATCAGGGATAGCCTGTTCAGTTAGGTGTCAGATTGATGTGCCCGATGACTGCCAGGACTTAACTGCACAATCCATGCCTAGTACTTGTGTGATGTCAAAGCTAGGTCATTTTGCAGAAAGACCAAAAGCCGGATCAGCCGATCTGGCGTTCGAACTGTCATTGGTCTGATCAGTTGAAGATTAGCGAACTGGGTGAATGGTCGTTGGCAATGGCCGATAATGTTTGTGTTAAGACCAGCAGGAAGAAATAGTCACAGGCAGTGATTTGTATCTCTGCTGCCACCAGAATAAACCTGCTGTTAGCCTGAATTGCTAATATTTAAGCGCATCAGGTGAAATATGGCTGAAAAATAACGGATAGTGGCTGGTTATCATTAAATGCTGGCAAACTTATTCGGCAAAAGCAGATTTTCGTTAAGCTGAATTCAGAGTAAAATCATACACATAATGCCGAGACATTCCCAACAACTCTGATATGAGCGATATTCAACTGAATTTGAGTACCCGGAAAATTAAGTAATGGATAACTCCAAGCCTGACCTCAATCGAGCCCGACGCATTCTAGGTGTATTATTACAGCCTGAGAAAGGGTTTCTGAGGGTTGCAGTCATCTATGGCATCATCATCAGCCTGTTGACGCTTTCTGTGCCCATAGCAGTCCAGACCCTAATCAATACAGTAGCAAATATCGCCTCAGTCCGCGCCATTTTCATTTTGTCTTCGATATTGTTCGCCTTGCTTCTGCTCTCTGGCGTTCTTACCGCCATGCGCACACGCGTGATGGAAATTTATGAGCGGCATGTGTATGCCACACTAACTTCCAGACTGAGCTTACAGATGATCATGGCCCCTCACTCAGTATTTGAGGGGCATCGTAATTTCACCCTAGCTCAACGCTACTTCGATATCATGATCCTGCAAAAGAATATACCAGCACTGGTAATCGACGGCTTCGCGCTTGTATTGCAACTGGTGGTAGGCTTTACCTTGGTGTCCTTCTACCATCCCATGCTGTTCGCCTTCAACCTCGTGGTAGTGGCCACCATCTACTTGCTGTGGCTGCTATTCAGTCGAGGGGCCAAGCAAACAGCGATCAAGCTCTCTACCGCAAAGTATGAAGCAGCAAAATGGCTGAGCAGTGTTACCTCGGCACATGAATTTTTCCAATCTGGTCGCCATCTGGATTTTGCCGGAAAATCCAGCGAATCCAGAATCGCCAGCTATATCGATGCTCACCGAAGTCATTTTCGATTTACTTTTTCCCAAGTGCTGGGCTTTTTGCTGCTGTACGCTGTCGCCAGTGCCTCGCTGCTGGGTCTGGGTGGATGGCTGGTCATCCAGGGTGAGCTTTCAATCGGCCAGCTGGTCGCGGCCGAACTGATCATGTTTGCCGTATTTTTCGGCCTGACGCAATTCACCAACTATCTGAAAATGTACTATGAATTGTATGGGGCTGCCGACAAGCTGGGCCAGATACTGGAATTGCCTCAAGATGAATTGGAAGAAGATCCACTATTGGCACCCGCCGATGGTAGCCTGATCTGTGATTCACTAGAGTATTCCAACCAAGGGCACAAGGTGTCGCTGTCATTCACACTCGAAGCTGGGGCCAAGGCTTTTGTAACCAGCGATGTCAGCTGGGTACAACGTGACTTTGTGAAACTGCTGAAACTACAAAGTGCCCCGGATCGCGGCTGGTTACGGATCGGCAATCGTGAATTCAGTGAATACGACTCCTATGGTCTGCGGCATGATGTCTTTTTTGTCGATCGTTCGCTTATTATTGAGTGCACCATCAAGCAATACCTGTTGATGGCAGCACCGAATGCAAACATTGGTATGGCCACTGGAATTCTTGACCAGCTTGATATTAGTGAGCATGTCCAGGAATTTCCCGACAAGCTGGATACCGGGCTGTCAGCACAGGGGGCACCCCTGATGCCAACGGAATTTTTGCTGCTGAAACTCACCGCAGCAATTCTGGCGCAACCCAAAATTATCGTACTGAACCAGGATATCGACAATCTGCCGAACAGCCTCAGAGAAAAAGTCATTGACACGCTCAGCGAACAGGAATTCAGTGTACTGTATTTTACCAACCAGCCTGTTGATGGCCGATTTGACGGTGTACTGGAGCTTACCGCACACGGAGACGGCAATGCATCCAAAGGGGTAGTGGTTACCTCTAGTAAACAATCTGAAAAGGTAACAGCATGAATCCAGTAGAAAAGCGTTACCTGGCACATATTGAGACTCTTAAGGCTCTGCAGGTGCCACGTGCAGATAAAGCAATTACAATCTTGATGCTGCTTCTACTCGCTGTCAGTGTAGCCTTATTGCAATTCACACCTTGGGTACAAACCGCCTATGGAGATGGCGTGGTCAGCACCGTTAATCCGGCGCAGCGCACCCAAGCTATTTCCGCCCTGGTGCCCGGCCAGATTGAAACCTGGCATGTCCGGGAAGGTGATCGGGTAAAGCAAGGTGAACCCATTGTGACCTTGCGCGATACTGATGAAGACCTGATTGGCCGCTTACAGGCCCAGATCAGCTCCATTGAGATGCAGCAGGCCGCTAACGAAACCGCCCTGCGAACAGCTGAAAATGACCTAGTCAGACGTCAGTCGCTCTTTGAGCAAGGTCTAGCCTCCAAGCGGGATGTTGAGCAGGTACAGATACGTATTGAGGGGCTGAAAGCTGAGGCAGCGGCAACCTCGGCTGAACTTAATCAGGTTAGGGTCAGTCTGGCCCGGCAATCCATTCAGACCAAGGTAGCTCCTAGCGATGGCACCATCATGCGACTGATGTCAGCCGGTAATTCTACGTTTGTCAAATCCGGTGACATGCTGGCTTCGTTTATCCCTGATGGCGTGGAGCGTTCTGTAGCCCTGATAGTGAGTGGGCTTGATGCACCACTGGTCTATCCGGGCCGTCAGGTCAGGCTCCAGTTCGATGGTTGGCCGATGTTCCAGTTCAGCGGCTGGCCTGCCGCCTCGGTCGGCACCTTTCTCGGCGAGGTGGAGTTTGTGGAACCGATTGCCGATGCCACTGGTCGTTTTCGTGTTTGGGTCAGAGAAGACCTCAGCGAAGGTGGCTGGCCTGATGAACAGTATGTGCGTCTGGGCAGCCGGGTAAGAGGCTGGATCCTGCTGGAAGAAGTCAGTTTGGGATACGAGTTATGGCGCCAGCTTAACGGTTTTCCACCAGTCAACAATACCTTTTCCGAAGTGTAGGATAGTGCGTATTCTCCAATCCAGCCTGTTGCTGGTTGTGTTCAGCACAGCATCGGGACCGCTCACAGCGCAGTCAGAGCCAGTTCAGGAATTGGCCATTCTTGAACTAATGCAGTCTATACGCCAGCATCACCCTGCGATATTCTCCGCACGCGCTAGCCGAGAGCAGGCAGACACAGCAGTGCAGCGTGCACAGGGTGCGTTCGATCTTGGCATTGAGCAAAACACTCTGTCTCGTCTGAACGGTTATTATGATGGTCAGTATTTTGAACAGGGGGTCTCCCAGCCACTGGAAATTGCTGGTGCATCCATTGGTGCTAGCTATCGTCGCTCCGAGGGCAGCTTTCCATTGTATGAAGACTTCTTTAACACTCTCAGTGGTGGGGAACTGAGTCTGGATCTATCTTTTTCATTGTTGCGCAACCGTGACATCGATGCCCGACGAACTGCAATGGCTGATGCTCCATTACAACAGAACATTGGTGAACTACAGGAAATTCTAACCATCAATCAATTATTATTTGATGGTCTGAACACCTATCTCAGCTGGTATCGCGCTTTTCTGGAGACCGAGGCCCTGCGCACCTTGGTTGAACTCGCTGAAACCCGTCGAGAAGCCATTGAATCAAGGGTGGCATCGGGTGATCTCGCCGCCATAACACTAACCGAGTTCGAGACCATTCTACTCACCCGACAGATTGCCCTGCAGGAATCCCTGCAGCGCCTGCTTCAGTCCCAGCAACAATTGCTCTTTTTTTGGCGTGATGAGACAGGCCAGACCGCCAGCCTCAACAGCCTAGTTGGGCCACAGGTGCCATTGCAATGGCCCTTTGAAGGCTTCCAGTTCGATGACCAGTGGCAGCAGCAAATAATTGATAATCACCCCAGTATTGCCGATCTTGATGCACAGCTGCAAATTGCACGCAATCAGGAACGTCTGACGAAAAACAGGCTCCTGCCGCAACTTGATATAGAAATGAAACTGGGTAATGATTTTGGTAGCGGGAACAACTACCTGAACAGCCCGGAATCCTATGTCGGACTGAACTTTTCGGTGCCGTTGCAACGCAACAGAGCCAAAGCCGAACATATGGCCGCATTGGCCCGGATCAACGAGGTCGAATTTGATCGTCAAGTACAATATGATCGCCTTACCGTGAGTCTTAACGAAAGTCTGCTGCAATTACAGACATTCAATCAGCTCAGGATCCTGCGTCGTCAGCAGGCTGATATTGCCCATGAACTTGAGGCACAGGAGCGTATTCGTTTTGAGGAGGGCGATAGCGATCAGTTCCTCCTGAACACCCGAGAAGCGGCAGCTGGCCAGGCTGAACTGGAGGCGATCGCGGCCGAAGTGCTATGGCTAAGCCAACAACTTCGGCTGCTGGCTCTGGGCATCAATCTGCTTGATTATTAACCCGGTTAGTGCGTGTCCACTGTAATGAGTCGGTCTCTATATTGAGCGCAGGTTTTATGGCAGAGCTTTAGCCCCCGATCTTGGATAGCATTACAATTATCTCCTCATTTTAGTTGTACTCGGAGCAAGCCATGGCAATGAATATACCCCTGCTGCTAATCACATTTCTTCCCAGCATCCGGGCTTAGACTCAGGTCGGTGGCAGTCTCATTGAATTTCCTCCCCTGGAAATCACCCAGGATGAGGTGCAACATCCGCATATTTCAAATGAGGAGTTCAGAATTACTCAGCAATTCCCGTCAGCTAGCTTAGGTAATTAAAATCAGGGGTCCCCGGCTGAATTAATGAAATCCTTTCGTAAACTATGCGCTTATTTGAACGAATAGAAAACCATTAATTCACAATAACCGGAGTGTATTCATGGGCAAAGCAAATTTAAGGCGCAATCTTAGCACACCAGGACTGATGCGGAGTGTGAGAAACAGTTCCCAGAGAATCCCTGGCCCGGTGAAGGGCCGTCAGCGGGCATTGCCAGATATTCTGATGTCTGGTTGAATGTTTCTGCTACTGATGCCAATGTGCTTATCGGGTGGCTGATGACCACAGTCAACCAGGCTGACGCAGGTTAAAATCCGGCACTGCTCGCGGCCCAGGATTCATGCTGTTGCCAATGCGGAGAAACCGCATCGGCTCAGCCGGGCAGGCCCATGTTGAAGATGTCGTCCAGCGTGTCTGCAACCAGCAGTGCATCCTGCCACTGGTCTAGCTGAGCCACAGTGGCAACGCGAACGGCGTCAATCTGCTGTTCGGGGAGCTCGCCAAATTTAAGGCGTGCCTGACGCAAAAATGTATCCGCTTTACCTTGCGCTAAACCTTGCTCTATACCTTGCTCTATACCTTGCACTTTACCTTTCTCTATTCCTCGTGCAAAACCCTTGGCTTCACCTTTCTCTATACCTTCCTCTATCCATTGTTCGGCTAACGTCCCCATCATAATCTCCCAATTTTTCGGTCTGGCCTGACGTAGTGCCTCCGTCATTATGTCCTTTGATATTTGCACACTTCCGATAATATACCACATCACTTTATTTTCAAAGTCGGATCCTTCCTTCAATTTA
>JAPORB010000163.1 GCA_026710425.1 Gammaproteobacteria bacterium | reverse complement strand
ATCCATCATGGAGAATTGATTGGTTGCTTACAGTGGCAGTACCATGCTTTCCTTGCCATCCTTTTTCTTAGCTGATACAAAACTTGGAGATTCATGCATCCGCTTAAACCAAGAATGACAATGAGGGTATTCTTCGGTAATGTATCCTCTATACTTGGCTGACTCCATGGCATAACTCATGGCGATATCTGCTGCACTTAACTTCTTGCCACCAAACCACGGCTTGTTACCTAAATCTAGTTCGGCTCGCTGTAACAGCTTTTGCAAACGTGGTTTGATCAGTCTCAGCGTTACCTGCTTGAATACTTCTTTGATCAACCCGCGTATCAGCCAGGGTACCCGCTTGGCCACAGCCTGAAACACGGTATCCATAGTCATAAATGTCATCATGGTCCCCTGAGAGGTATGAAGCCAGAATAGATATTGAGTTCGGTCTAAGTCTCCGACAACTGGCCGCAAGTCGCTCTCTGGATACTGATCCAATAAATAGTCGATAATGGCATTGCTCTCCGCCATGACTATCTCCCCATCAGTGATCACTGGTGCTGTTCCCAGCGGCGAGAGTGTCTTGAGACTATCCGGGGCCAGTGACGATTTGCAGTCTCGCTGATACACAATAAGATCATACTCAGCTCCTAGTTCCTCAAGCAGCCACAGGATACGAAAAGATTGCGAATATTCAAGGTGATGCAGCGTCAGCATGAGCAGTTCTCCTATATTAAGACTCCAAACGCCACATTGCTCGAACGGGTGATTGGGCAGTGGGGTGTTTGTGAAATTACACAGTACTTAATAGGAGTACGTCTACAGCTTGCATGTGGTTGTCGGCATGAGAAATTACTGTTGAATCTGCAGTTCAATCCCGAATTCCTGCATTACCTCCAAACGCCGGGCACCAGCCAGAATGCCAATAATGCCATAGTTGCCTTCATGACAGGCGTATTCGAAAACCGGTTCATCCATTCGGGACAGGGGGTACTCGCCAGACCATTGGGTGCTGTAGACCGCAGGATCATTCACAGTGAACCCGTATATGATTTTTTCAGGTCCTTCACGACGGAAGGTTTCGATTACAGTGAGAGTATCTGCAGGAGCATCCAAGTAGGTTTGTGCCGGGTGGTAATGGCTGGTTTCTACAATAAGGGTGTCTCCATCCCAGCGTCCAATTGAGTCGCCCATCCACTTCCGATGTGCCATTATGGTCGGATTGTGCTCTTCGGTAATTCTGATGATCCGGGTATCATGCACCATCTCCAGATTAATAATGAAATAGCTCGGTGACTGGATTATTTGCAGATGGCTGTTGTACATAACAGGTGACATGACCGGTCCAGAGCTGTTGCCAAACGACAGTAGGCAGCGCTCACCAAGCGAACGACCCTCGGGTCCATCATTTGGGCCTTGGTGAGTCGTACGCAAGGACTGCTGGCGGTTAAGGGAACTGGCAACCCGCTCCGGGATACGGCCATTGGGCGGATCGATGATGGCCGAGGTTCGGAATTCCCCTTTGATGGTGGGAAGGAACATACCACGATCAGTCCAGAACAGATCATAATTACCAACTGGAGGCAGTTCGGCCAGTTCCGGTGCTGGGCGATTGGGGGCCAGTGGTTCGTTGCTTGCCTCAACCTGCTGTTGTGCAGCTCGTTCCAGTTTCTGTGCTTCCTTTTTCGAATAAGTGGCCTGATTGCCAAGTTCCGTTGGACGCTGAAACGGCATAACGGTGTTATTACGCCAGACGCCCTGAAAATCCGGTGCGCCCCATTCAGTGTAAGGTGTCTCATATTCCTGTGTCAGACCAGATTGAACCAGTCCGACACTAATCCATAGCATTGACAGGATGCGTAAAAACAAAGGTGGTGAACTGGGCAATGAGAGTAGTATTGAAATTTTCGAATGTGGTATCCTTAATTTTGAACTTGCCGTCAATTTAGTGCACAGATAACGGAAATTGGGTCTGAGAAAATTTCTAAGAAAATTTATCAGGACAGACAATGCAATGTGTTTGCAGCAATCAAAGTATTGGCAGGATTGTTGGTAACTTGTATGGACCATAGGGTCAATTCCTTGGATTTTAATGTTGAACTAAAAGAATTATCAAAGGTATTTTGGTCTGAATTTTGGTCATTCAATTAACTTAATCTCCTTTGGGGAGAAATTGTATTTCACAACATGAGATACTTTAGATGAGTGACCTAAAGCCGCAAATGAAGTTAAAATTACTTTACTATCATCAGTGTCAGACTTACTGATTATCTCATGGATTATGGCCGATTCCAGGTTGCTCATCCACCTGTTACCTGGTTTCAGTCATTGGCGATTGGAGCCAACATTGGCCAAGGCTGGGTCTGTTCGATCTGATATGCCAATTTCAGTAAAATAAGATCGCTGCCCCATGCACCAGTAAACATGGCACCTACCGGCAAACCCTCGGAGGTGCTAACAGCGGGTATGGACAGGCTAGGTAAACCCGCACCGTTGGCCAAAGGAGTAAAACCACTGTAGCAGCGGTATCGAGCTGCATAATCCTCAAGGCTATTGGCATTCATATTCAGCCATCCCAGTCGGGCTGGAGTTTTGGCAAGCACTGGCGACAATAGAAGGTCGCTGCTACAAAACAGTTGCCTCATCTCTTCTCTGATCCTGTCTAGTGTAGTCAATGCCTCCGCATAGTCTGCGGCAGTGATTCGTGAACCTGCTTCGGTCATCTGCCGGGTCGAGGTCTCAAGGTCGGCTTGTTCCAGACTGATGTCAAGAACCTGCAGCCGAGTTCTTACTTGTTGGAAGGTGTGAGCACACAAAATTTTGTTCATCGCCCTTGCAGCAGCACGATAATCAGGCTGGGCACTCATATCCTCAATTTTATGGCCAAGAGATTCACAGCATGAGGCCAAGGTGGTAACTGCCCTCAAACAATCCTCATCTATCGATTCACCAAATGGATGTTCGGTTTGCAACATTATTCGTAGCGGGCCTGGAATCTGTTGGCTGGCCTCAGTGAGATCTTGAGGAACATCTGGTAATGGAAATAGCTCTGGTTTTCGCAGGCGCACAATGTCAAGAAAACTAGCACTGTCACGGACGCTGCGGCTGAGCACATGATTGACCGTCAGACCACTACGATTGGCCAGCATGTCATCATCCGAGACCACCAGTCCGCGGCTGGGTTTGAGTCCGAGCAAGCCACAGCAACTTGCTGGAATGCGTATGGATCCGCCGGCATCGGTGGCATGGGCTACAGGTACAATGCCAGCCGCCACGGCCGCTGCTGCACCTCCACTGGAGCCTCCTGTTGAGTAATCAGTATGCCAGGGATTGGCGCAGGGACCATTAGCCACCGGCTCAGTGGAAACGCTTAAACCGAACTCGGGGGTATTAGTTTTACCAAGCATCAGTAATCCCGAATCCAGATAGCGTTTCACAACTTTTGCATTTTGATCAGAGATAACGGGGCCATTCTTACTGGAAGTAGTGTAGAGACGGCTGCCATGGGTGATTTGGGCACCTTTGAGGTCGGTTAAGTCCTTAATCAAAAATGGTATCCCGAGGAAAGGAGTGTGCTGATTTCTGCCTGTTTCTTTATCGGCCTGCTGTGCATGGTTCCAGGCCGACTCACTAAGATCAACATTGACTGCATTGAGCTGACCATTGACTTTTTCTTTCTGAGCGATAGCACATTCCATCAGCTCGGACGAAGTAAGGTCACCAGCCGCCAGACTCTCCGCCATGGCACAAGCATCAAGTGCGAGGTACTGCTCTTTAGTAATCACGATAGAGTTCCAGTTCTTATTAGTTACTGTGAAGCTTTAGTTGTGTGTGGTTGAAGTTGACATTTGATTGCCTTGTTGAGCGATTCTGAAATGTGTACTGTGGTTTGCTGAGTGGCTCCAGGTGATCAGCAATCTCTTGCAATCGAATTTTCTCAGTTTTGCTGCGACTGCAGAGGTATGTTTTTCTCAAATCGCCCCTTGGTGTGCCAGGTCACGTCTCTGGCTGATTCCTCCACTAGCTGAACTACATCCAGTACCAAGGCAAAGAGTGCCATGCGCACCACCACGCCATTATCAGCCTGCCGAAAAATCGCCAACGAAGGGTGCTGATTGAGATCATTATCCAACTCATTGGCCTCCTTACGGGAATCTCTGGGGAGAGGATGCATAATTACTGTATTGGGTTGACAGTGGCGAGTATATATTGCCTGGTTAAGACGAAAACGACCGCGGTAGATTGCAGCCTCGAGTTTGCTGTCGAAGCGCTCTTCCTGAATGCGGGTAAGATAAACCGTGTCGTTGTCACTGAGCCCACTTTCCATGTCATCAGTCTCATGTACCTGATGTCCGGCAGTTCTTAAATCAGACACGATAGATTCTGGCATGCACAGCTCGGTAGGAGAAATCAATGTGAAGCGAATATTTTCATACAACAAAAGTAACTGGGATAGGGAATGCACGGTTCTGCCATGTTTGAGGTCGCCAACCATGGCAATGTGCATGCCGTCAATATTGCGGTCATTAGAGCGTAATTCCTTGCTGATGGTGTACAGATCCAGCAATGCCTGAGAAGGGTGCTCATTGGTACCGTCGCCACCATTGATAACTGGCACCCGACTAGCTTTGGCGAACTCGGAGACGGACCCCGACTGAGGGTGGCGCATGACGATGACATCGCTATAGCCGCTGATAACGCGAGCGGTATCGTACAGTGATTCGCCTTTGGTGATGGAGGAGGATTTTACATCTGTAATTTCTCTGACTTGGCCCCCAAGCAGATTGAATGCGCAGCCAAAGCTGACCCGAGTCCGGGTACTGGGCTCAAAGAACATATTGCCCAGAATGGCTCCCTCCATAACTCTGGTGATCTTACGGCGTTCGGCATAGGATTCCATGCGTCCAGCGACCTCGAAAATGCGTTCGATGTCTGCACGGGTGAATTGCTTGACACTGAGAATGTGGGTGCCGCTGAAATTCATATTTGCCTGCTCCGACTGATTCGTAATGTCAGTCTACTTCAATTCTCTGCTCCACCGAACACAATTTTTTACTTTTGATATATGTTACCCCGAACCTGGCTTATAATGGAATGAAGGGCATTTCCTAAACGTCAGATCTCTGTCTCCACGGCAAGTCCAATCAGTGAGTTAAGACAGGTGAAAAAGCGGCCAGAAATGCACTTTCCGGACGGTTGAGATCTGTCAATCTCTTACTGCCAGTTAGGGTTCCAACCCCCAGTTGTTAGGTAAATTTCTGGGAAGTTGGCCATACTTCATAATCTTGAAACGGTTGCGACACCGTCTTCTGTGGTACCAGATGAGGAGTTGATTGCTATAGACCATGGCCGATCTGCATTTCCTGACCATCCTTGCTGACGAAACACAGAATCTTTTGAGATGACATGCTGGATTCGGACAAATTCTGTCAAGTGTATCAGGATGGTAATGGCTTATATTGTCCCTAATCTTTTCCAAAGTGGCAGTGTGTCCGTAATCGACTGAACGGCCTGGAATGACAAAAAAAGCTGGAAAATTCCGATCTGCTATTAGAATTGGTGGTGTGATGCTGAATTCTATCGAGTTATCCAAGCGGTGAATTGGGTCATCATACCAAGATCAACGCTTACTCGATCTATGTGATCAAGATAAGTTGGCCATCAAATCTGAGATCGATCGTTGGAAATGTAGGTAAAATAGCATTTGCTAAAGTCAATATGAGGAATCATCTTTTGCTGGTCTGTCGCAAATATCTATATTTTCCGGCTGCTCCTCATGGCACTTAAAATCCCGAAAACTGGTGAAGCCGATAATCTGCTGCTGGTATGAAAAGTGGTAGGGAAAATACTGTTAAATGTGATCAATACTTTCATAGATCCTTATCCTTGAAAGTTAAGATGAACGAAAGAAGAAAAATGAAATGAAAAACATTGAAGTTATCAGTAAGACAAGTGGAAAGTTCTTGGTTAAATGTGAGATAGATTTATGAGCTAATCAATAGCCAGTCGCAATCATATGGGCCAGTGACGGTAAGGCATTGCTGGTCGGCGACTCAATTAGTGACTTCTATACTTCGACAATAAGTTCGATAACAGCTACTGGCATCATATGGCTGATAATAGCAGCCTGTAAACAATAACGGTACGTCCTTGCCGAACTGCATTTTCAAGTATCAGAAAGGATGGACGGTTTCTATTCTGGAGTATACCGGATGGTTGATTAATGCATACTATTGAAGTAGCCCATAATGTTATGGATACCTTGGCATGGTTCCTGGACGAGAAGTGGTTAACTGCCTCTAGTATCCAGCTGGTCTTGTTTATGATATAGACGGTGATAAAGTCAAGAATTCGAAAATCCATCCCGGTACCGTCAATGCAATGGCCTGATTAAACATGGGGAAACTGGTAACAACCGGTTATGGACTAGTGACATTCTTTAATGCAGCAGTCGGTAAATATTGCAGAGGCTGGCTGAGGAAAGTGATCTATTATTGATGATATTGAACCCTTATGGGTAGGTTTTGGCTTATGTCAGCACGATGTTTGTTTCTGGTATCTAGCCACTGTAGAAGTCGGAGGTGAGGAAAACGACGCACCCAAAGCTCTGACTTTCAATCATTCTGACAGACTGCTCGTCACCAGCGGAGCAAAGCTGATTTTAGTCTGGAATGTCAAAGGTGCAATAAAAAGGCAGTACCGAAAAAAATGAGGCTCAATAGTTGATCATATCACGACTCTTGCCTTAAGCCGCCTTGTGATGCATCTGGCTTCTGTATGCAATGATTGTTTTGTATTTGTCTTATCAATGCAGAGTAATGGAGATTGCAAAACAGTATACGCCTCATATTTCAGGTTATGAAATAGCCAAGGTATTGTGGCGACCAGACGGGCGTGCACTAGCAGTAGTCAACACGACAGGGAGTGTGATACTTGCAGGAAAGGATGAGGGGCAGTAGTAGTCGCAAAGATGAAACCTATACAGTGGTTTTGACATGTGCGAATAGGGGTTTAAACTACAGTCTGAGATTGAAAATAGGCTTTATAGCTACAATAAAAGTATTCCAGCCAAACATATTACTTATGGCAACATGTAAATTATATTCAGAAAAGCACTCTTTTTATTTGTGAATGATGCCTCACATAGTTGTATGCTGATGGAGTCGAAAAATTGGTCAGATAAATCTAAAATCTCACCTATTCTACAGGCCAATTTAATGAAGAATGAGTTAACCTATGTCTGATTGAGTGCACACGGATTTAGTGACTCTCAATACTTTACTCATCGCTCTGAGGGTTAGTCAGGGATACAGCTTTCCTCTATGTCATGATAATTTTCATAATTGAATGGAGGACTGCAGATTGCCAGAAATTCCAGATCATACTTCCCACTGTTATGGATGCGTTGCCAGGTTCGGGGCGGGATCAATACCACATCACCAACTGTGACCGGGGCAGGTGGTTCGACACCCACCTCAACCATTGCCCTGCCGCTGGTAATGAAATAGCGCTCAAAGGTACCATCCAGCCAGTGCCAGCGGGTAGTTCCGCCTGCTTCTACCCGGGCACGGGCAATGGATATTATCTCATCATCGGGTGAGTTTGATATCTCGATGATGTGACAGCCTTCCTTGAAATAGTATTCCCGCTCCGACCGACAGTGTTTGATATGCCGACCCATGGGATCGGGTTGTTATGGTTTTCGAAATTTGAGAGTGAAACGATCGGTATTACCTCGTACTCCAGGTGTTCCAACTTCCTGCATCAGATCATCTTCCATGTGATAATGCATTTCGCTGAAATCCACGAACTCAAATCCAGTATCCACCATCTCCTTGATCACCAGCACCGGATCTAACCTGCGGCCAACTTCCCGGCTGCCTGGTTGCATATGGCGTCGGGTATGGTCTACAACCCCGTAAATCCCACCAGACTTCAATGAAGCAAAGACTGCCGCATTCAGATTGGCTCGGTCTTCCGCAGAGGGGTTATGCAGATTCCAGAAGGTGAGGACCATATCGAAATCTCCGGTTTCAAATTCGAAACCCGGGATACTGCCGAGTGTTATGGAATCATTGATTGCAGTGGTGCACTCCAGTCCTTCAAGTGCCATTACCTCATTCCTAAAATCTTCACTGACACCCACCGAGAATACCAACTCGCCTCCAGCCCCGCATAAAGTCGGCCCCACAAATTTGGACCAGTAGCCAGTGGCTGGAGAAATTTCCAGTACTTTCATGTTGTCTTCCAATCCGAAAAACTCCAGTACTTCTGCAGGTTTACGGTTGGCATCGCGCGCCATTTCCGCTTCTGTACGGATATCACCGGACAAATTCATTTCGATCATTGCCCGGGTATCGGCCGCATCGGCAGCTATAAGTTGAGATCCCAGCAGACTTGCAAAAAGTCCAGCCAAAGGTGTTATATATCTAATCATGGTAGTAAATACTCCTGTTGTGATGATTAAAGGTACTGCTGTTAAAGGTTATTTTAGCCAAATTGGGTCGAAAATATTGAAAATATGCAAACACATCGGGATCGAGTGCAATAGATCTAGGAGCCGAGTGCATAAGTTTCATTGATGATGAAAGGGGGAAAGCATTAAATAAAGGATCAAATCATCAGTCAAAAGTTCAGTCTACACTGAGTTGATGTTTACAGCTTTAATGCTCGTTGTCAGTAGTCGTCTGGTTAAGTAGCCACCAGCGCATGGTACTGGTCACAGTCTCGGCAGCGTCCTGTTGTACAAAATGATTAGCCCCCGGTACTGCGACTATGGTTGTAATATTGTCATTCCAGTCCCAGGTGCCGTTAAGTCCATCGGAATGCAGGGCCGCATCTTCCAGACCATGGAAAATCAGCAATGGCACATTCAGCTGCGGTGCAACTGGAGCAGACAGCACGTCGGAATCCCCTCCGGGATAGTTCTGCTTGTAATAGGCAAGCATGGCATCAAAGTCAGATTGCTCAAATGCTTCGACATAACGCTGTCGTGCTTCAGTATCGGTCACCCAGCCTGACAGAGTCTGTGCTGTCATTGGGCCGCCAAACAGAATGTCTGGATCCTCCGCTGATCCTTCAATAAAGACCCTCGCATAGTTGCTGTTCTGCTGTTGTTCGGTGTTGGTGGCCATTTCCCTGCCCAAGCCATTGGGGTGGGGTAGATTCAGTATGATCAGATTGTTCACCATCTGTGGCAGAGCAAAGGCAAATTGCCAGGCGACTGCACCACCCCAGTCGTGACCAACGATGGTGGCACTATCCTCACCAAGATCCTGAATAACGGCTGCCACGTCAGCCACTAGATACTCCATGGCATAATTGACTTGTCCCTCAGGCTGGCCACTTTGGTTGTAACCGCGCTGATCAATGGCCACCACCTTAAACTGCTCGCTGAGCCCCTGCATTTGATGCCGCCAGCTGTACCAAAAGTCGGGAAAACCATGAATCATAACTACCAGCGGGCCTTCACCCATGGCAGCATAATGAATAGGGACACCGTTGCTGTCGACATACCCATGCTCTACCTCTGCCCAGAGGTCGGCCAAGGCTATGGCCGGGCTTAGAATCAATAGTCCAAAAACTGCAGCTATAGAAAATTTCATCATCAATCATCCATTTCATATGGTTGTATAATATTATAACAGAAATATTTCGAAGATACCTATTCCTCTCAACAATCTGTCTATGCAGCTGATGAGGACAGAGCCTCTGAAGGGTCACTGATTTCTTAAAAATGGCACTGGATATAGAATGATGGGAAAAGAGGGCGGTGTGGTAATGGTAAAATTAGCATCGGGTGGGGATACCCAATTTATGGCATGGTAAAAGCCCATAATGAGTACTGGTATTTCACAATTCTACAAGGCAGCAGGCTTATGGTTAAACGGGAATTTGACCCGAGGAGTACCCAAGGCAGGTATAAATCGGCATCTAGGTGATTCACAAGAACAAGTTTTTTTCGAACTGAATATGGCAGATTCAGGAAAGCCAGAGGAAGCAACCGGGGATACCATTGCACAAATCAGGAATCGTTATCACTTGGGTAAATACCGGTATATTAATGTGCCTATACACCTACAGGTATTGCATTCAACCGGAAAGGGACAACCGGAGAGTTGCTATTGTGCTAAAGCACCTGGAATCCTGTCCGTGACAGCAAATCAATTAGCAGTGTTGTACTGCTCGATGAAGTGCCAAAGGGTTGTTCGTTCACTGCACTCTCGAACAGATGAGCTCTGATCTGTGTCCCCCTTGGGAACCGGAATTCTAATTGTATGTAGACATTGACGAAAGACAGGAATGGAATCTCTTTTCCATTGCTTATAATCGTTGGGATTAAATCTGTAGTATTCACGATTGCTACCTGTCAGTCGATAAACCTTGAGAGTAGTTACCTTCATATGGAATGTGGCGGATTGATCCTGTCACAGTGAGCTTCAGTATGCATGCCTGTATCGATCTTGGTTCCAATAGCTTTCATCTTCTTATCGGTGAATGGCAAGCTGGCGAGATCAGGATTGTCGAACGTCTCAGTGAAAAAGTGCAACTTGGTGAAGATGTTGCCATTACAGGTCGTATCTCGGATGCAGCCTTCAGGCGTGGAAAAGACTGTCTGCAACGCTTCAAGGTGCTGATCGATCAGTACACTCTGCGACACTGCTGGGCTGTCGGTACCAATACCTTTCGAATTGCAGCGAATGCTGACTTGTTTGTTGACCAGGCCAGGGAAATCGGCATCGAAATCTCGGTGATTTCTGGCTTGGAGGAAGCCATGCTGATCTATGCCGGTGTGATTAGCGGCTTGCCGAAAGTTAAAAGCAAAAGGCTGGTGATTGATATCGGCGGTGGCAGCACCGAAGTGATTCTTGGTCGCCAGCAAGAAAGATTCCTTACCGAAAGTCTGGCTATTGGCAGCGTTGCCTGGCGTGATCGTTTCTTTGCAAATCCGAAGGCAGACACGGCGCAGATCATTGTGTCTATGAAACAGGCTAAAACCACCGCCCGCAAGATTTTCAATGCTGTTGCCCCAGGGTTCAAAAGGATTGGTTGGGAAGATGTGTTCGCCTCCTCTGGCACAGTAAAGATGCTTGCCAATATGTCCCAAGGCATGGGATTTCCTGAGGCGGCCATTTCCAGTGCTGCCTTGGATGCCCTGCAATTACCGATAGCCAAGGCAATCGCCGATGGCACAGAACTGTCCGGGTTGAAACAGTCCCGTCGGGATCTGGCACTGGCAGGCTGGAGTGTGCTTGCCGGTTTACTGGAAGCCTACGAAATCCACAATCTACATTACAGCAACACGGCATTGCGAGAAGGGATGCTGGATTTTATGGTTAGAAGTCAAGAGACTATGCCGCAGGATTTCCCAGCTTCCGGCCTGCCCTACATCGATTCGCCTGAAGACGAGTAGCTTCAAGACAGTGACTCAATATTCAGCCTTTATAATCTTTGAGGTAAAACTCTCAGGCACTACCGTCGGTTCAAATCGGTCAGCTGCCCTCGCTACAACTCTACCTTAATTCAGTTGCGCGCCAGTGATTTGAGTAACAGAGATTGAACTCCAACTTCCTTGGTGCAACTGCTGATACTCTTTACCAGATAACTGCCGTCGTCCTGCATAGCCCAGCTTTGAACCTCGTCATCAAGGTAGGCTCCTAATTCTTCAATAATGCGGCTGGCCAGCTTTTTCCTAATGATGGGAAAGCTGACTTCAATGCGGCGTCTGAGGTTTCGCTCCATCCAGTCAGCACTTGAGCAGTAAACCTGATATTCGGCATTTTCGAAGAAATAAACTCTGGAGTGTTCTAGAAACCGACCGACCACTGACGTAACCTCTATGTTGTCACTAACACCCGATATGCCCGGTTTGAGACAGCAGACTCCGCGCACAATAAGCCGTATTTTTACTCCGGCCTGAGATGCCTGATAGAGAGCCTTAATCACATTAGGTTCGGTCAGCCCGTTCATTTTGGCAATGATGCTGGCGGGCTTGCCCTCCTTCGCCGCTTGCGCCTCGGCCTCAATCATCCTGATGGTAGTCTTGCGCAAATTGAAGGGGGCATGAATCAGCAATTTGGGCTGAATCTTGTTGCCCATACCGGTAATTTGCTGGAACACTTTGTGCACATCGTTACAAAGTACCTCATTGGCTGTCAACAGACTGTAGTCGGTGTAGATCTGCGAGTTCTTGCGATGATAGTTGCCAGTGCCAAGATGCGCATAGCGTTTCAGCCGGTTGGCGACACGACGCACAAATAACAGCATTTTGGCATGGGTCTTATAACCCATTACGCCATAGACCACTACCGCTCCTGCTTCCTGCAGGATACTGGCGAACTGGATGTTCTCTTCTTCATCAAAACGGGCACGCAATTCAATTACCACAGTTACTTCCTTACCATTGCGTGCAGCCTCAGCCAGAGCCTCAACGAGCTCTGATGACTCATTGGTGCGATAAAGGGTTTGTTTGATGGACAGTACGGTAGGATCCTTGGCAGCCTGTCTCATCCAGTCGATAATAGGAATGAAGGATTCGTAAGGATGCAACAGTAACTGGTCTTCCTTTTCCACTGCCGCAAAGATGTCCTGATCTTCACCCAAGACTGCTGGTGCACCCGGTGAAAATTTGGGGAAGCGCAAATCCGGTCGTTCCACCATCGAGAGCATGGCAGTCAGTCGCTGCAAATTGACCGGCCCATCAAGACGAAATAGCTCATTTTGTGAAAGATTGAATCGCTCCAATAAAAAATCGGCCAATTTGTCAGGACAACCTAGCGTGACTTCCAGCTTGGTTGCTGCACCAAAGCGTCTGCTATGCAATTCTCCTTGGAGAGCACTGGCGACGTCCTCAACCTCCACTGTAGACATTTCCAGGTCTGCATTACGGGTTACTCGGAATTGATGACAATCAGTGACTTTCATTCCTGGGAAAAATTCATCCACATAGGCATGAATAATTGAGGACAGGAAAATAAAATTGTCGCCCTTCGGTAGGATTTCCTTGGGTACTTTGATCAGCCTTGGTAGTGAGCGGGGAGCCGGGACAATGGCCAGACCACTTTCCCGCCCAAAGGCATCTTTGCCTTCCAGTGACAGGATGAAATTGAGGCTTTTGTTGACCAGACGCGGAAAGGGATGGGCGGGATCAAGGCCCAGCGGGCTGATAACTGGCAATAGTTCGTCGTGAAAATAGGTACGGGTCCAGGCAATCAGACTTGCATTCCACTCGCTACGATGCAGAAAACGAATGTTCTCCTGTGCCAAAGAGGGGAATAATTCATCGTTGAGAATGCGGTATTGCTCGTTAAGGGCCTCCCTGACCTCTTGGTGAATGCGTTTCAGTACCTGTTCCGGATTTATTCCGTCAGGCCCGGGGCGCTGACGACCAAAGTCAAGCTGTTTTTTCAGCCCGGAAACACGAATTTCAAAAAATTCATCCAGGTTGGAGCTAAAAATCAGCAGAAACATCAGTCGTTCGAGCAGAGGATGTGCCTGATTTCTTGCTTGACTGAGCACCCTCAGATTGAACTTGTGATGCGATAATTCCCGATTCTCATAAAGCCATTGGTCGTCCAGGTCAATTTCTTGATTCGCACCAACCGAATCATCCGGATCATTTCTGACCAGTTCCAGAGCTGAATTTGCTGTATTTTTTGCCACGGACTGTTCCGATGTAATTTACTGGGGGAAGGCGAAGTTAAATGAGAGAGGCTCTCCTGTCAGCAGCTTTGGTATGAGCAACGAACCTGCCATGCTCAAAGACCCACACTATTACAGAAGCATATTACCTTGTAATTCTTTCTCAATACAAACGATTTACCTTTGAAAAATGGCTCTGCACCTTCTTCAAGAATTAGCTCACAGTTTTCTGGTCTTTGGCCATCGGGTTAATCTTGTGTCAAAAAGTGATAGCAATGTAATTT
>JAPORB010000170.1 GCA_026710425.1 Gammaproteobacteria bacterium | reverse complement strand
TAGTGCCCGCCTCTACCTGGCACCTGGCATGGGGCACTGTGCAGGCGGGCCCGGACCCAATTCTTGGGACAAACTGGCCCCACTGGTGAACTGGGTGGAGCGCGGTGTGGCACCCGCATCCATTGTCGCAACCCATCGGGATGACAGCGGTCGTATCGACAATGAGCGTCCCCTCTGTACCTATCCAGCGCAAGCCCGATTTATTGGTGCTGCCGAATCTGCCAGCGATTCCGATAGCTGGAGAGCCGAAAATTTCGAGTGCCGCTAATCCTTAGCCCGCAAGCAGCAGGAAAAAATCATCATGAAGACCGGTCGACAACTTTCCGGTGTGCTGTTGCTCGGCACCATACTCTTCACTCTCACCGGCACTGCCCAAGAGCAGTTCCGGGCCCGGCTATCGCCCATGCCCACAACACCGCAAACAGTGACAGAGATAACCGGAGAAGGGGAAGCACTGCTTTACCTCAGCGGCAATACCCTATCAGTAGAAGGTCATTTCAGTGGTATGAGCTCACCCGCCACGGCTGCCCACCTGCATCATGGTGCGCCCGCCCAGCCCGGACCGGTAGTGCATAACCTGGCATTTGATGCCTCACTTGTCGGCACTCTCCGCGCCACACTAGAACTCAGCGATGAACAAGTAGCAGCTCTGCACAATAACGAATTGTATCTACAGGTGCATAGCAATAATAACCCGACCGGTGAATTACGCGGCTGGATATTTTTACGAAGTCATTTCGATAGACCTTGACTTTTTACTGCTCAATCCCAAGCAAAGCTTGAGGCACCCCATGTTTGCCATTAAGAATTCCCCTCAAATTTCCATAGCAATTATATTACTGGCAGTTGCACTCACGGCCTGTGATAGCCGTAACAACACATCGGGCCCAGAGCCGGGAACCCTGGAGTTTGTTTCAGCAGCATCTACCTTTGACAGTCAGGCTGCCAGCGGTGCCCTTCTCTATAGTAACCACTGTGCCGCCTGCCATGGTGTGAATCTTGAGGGTACTATTCAGGGTCCTCTGCTGTCAGGCCCAAGCTTCATCCAGCGATGGGGAGAACAAACACCCAGCCTGTTACTCGGAAACATTCAGGCCAATATGCCACCGGGTGGAAATACCGAAATCACCGAATATGACTATCTGGCCATCGTTGCCCACATAATTGAATTCAATGGTGTCGACAGAATAACGGCTGCATTGTCTGCCAGGGATGATTTCAAGATAGCTGATCAAATATCAACAGTTGTCGCTCAACGACAACCTGCAGAGCCGCCAGCACCTCAGGGTCTCGCCGTCATAGGAAATACAGAGGACTATGTGGACTTTGTACCACTCACAGCGGAAATGCTACGAAACCCCAGCCCTAATGACTGGCCGATGCACCGACGTAACTTTTACGCTCATTCATTCAGTCCTCTGGACCAGATAAACAAGAACAATGTACACAACCTGACCCTGGAGTGGGTCTGGAACATGCACGAAGGGGATTCCGAACCAGCACCTCTCGTCTATAACGGAATCATCTATCTGATTAATACCGGCAACGTAGTACAGGCACTGGATGGCAAAACCGGAGAGCTGATCTGGGAGCACTGGAGCGGACCAGCCAATCGTCAGGACATGCGCAACATCGCCATGTACGATGACAAGATCATTCAGGCCACTACCGATGCCCGGCTGGTGGCTTTGGACGCACGCTCTGGCGAACAGGTGTGGGAAACAGTAATAGCCGATAACAGTAAAGGATTTACCAATTCATCCGGTCCCATTGTGGCCGACGGTAAGGTCATTGTCGGGCTGGCCGGATGTGCTCGTTATATACCGGAAGACTGCTATATCAGTGCTTACAATGCCGATGACGGGACACTATTGTGGCAATTTGAAACTATCGCCGAAGCAGGACAACCGGGAGGCGACACTTGGGGCGGTCTGGATAATTTGTTCCGGGCTGGCGGTGAAACCTGGATAACCGGCTCTTATGATCCGGATCTGCAACTCACCTATTGGGGCACGGCACAACAAAAACCCTGGGTGCCTGTCTCGCGACATATGACCATCAATGATGTAGGACTTTACACCAACTCAACCGTTGCTGTGAATACCAACACTGGTGAGCTGGACTGGTACTTTCAGCACGTTCCAGCGGAAGCACTTGATCTGGATGAGGTGTTTGAACGGGTGCTGGTGAATCGTGGCAATGAAAGATTCGTATACTCCATTGGCAAGTATGGCATCCTGTGGAAAAATGATCGGATCACTGGTCAGTTCAAAGGCTTTGTGGAAACTGTATTCCAGAATGCCTTCACCAATATTGACCCAGAGACCGGAGAAGTCACCTACCGGGAAGATATCCAGAACGCACAGTTGAACGAATGGACATCAGCCTGTCCCTCCAGTGCAGGTGGCAAGGACTGGCATTCCATGACCTACCATCCGCCATCTGGACTAATCATTGCCCCTTTGAGTCAGACCTGTCTGGAAAATGCTGCCAGGGAAGTGGCCCTGGTTCAGGGTGGTGGTGGTCTGGCGGCAAGTCGCAAGTTCTTTGAGATGCCAGGTAGTAATGGCAATCTGGGTAAGATTGGTGCCTATCATGCGGATACGCTGGAAGAGGTATGGAGTTATCAACAAAGAGCCTCCCTGCATACCGGTACTATCTCCACGGGTGGCGGTCTGGTCTTCGTGGGAGACCTGGACCGGCGATTCAAGGCATTTGATGTCGATACCGGCAAGATCCTCTGGCAAACCAGACTGGGGACTTCGGTGCAGGGACACCCGGTTTCCTTTGCCATTGATGGTAAACAGTACATCGCTGTTACCACCGCTCTAGGCGGGACCAGTCCCAGAGTGGTACCAGGTGTGATTGCTACCGAGATCAACTATCCCCGATGGGGAAATGCTCTGTATGTCTTTTCGTTGCCTAACTCCGCAGGCCCATAACAGACCCACCATCAGGCGACTGAGTCTGCGAGCAATCGGAAGCAACACTTCCACTTTATGATCTGGCACTCTACGATTATGCACCGAAAGAGTACTTAGCAGTTCAAACCCTGATACAGAGATTGAAACATGGGAAGTCATTACCAGTCCTTGCGAGACGATCTCGTAGAGTTTATCTCCGAGCAAAAGATTTTCTTTGTCGGTACAGCGGCAAATGAAGGAACCATCAATGTCTCACCCAAAGGCTGGGAAAGTCTGCGGATACTGAATACCAACCGCATCGTATGGCGCAATGTCACCGGCAGCGGCAATGAGACAGCGGCCCACTTAGCCGAGAATAACCGTATGACATTAATGTTCTGCGCCTTCACAGGCAAGCCAAAAATCTTGCGCCTGTATGGGCAGGCAACTGCCTATCACCAGCGGGATGCCGAGTTTGCTGAACTCGACAAGCTGTTCGATCCTCATCTTGGCAGCAGGCAACTGGTGGATTTCAGATTCGATCTGGTACAAACCTCCTGCGGCTTTGGTGTGCCTCTCTATGATTTTAGAGAAGAGAGAGACAACATGGACAAATGGCTGGCCAGTAAGACCAGGGATGAAATAACTGATTACTGGTCCCGCAAGAATTCATTTAGCCTTGATGGCAAACCCACCTACATACTGGAAGAAAAAAATGAGTGAAGAACCAGCAAATAACGAAATCGCCCAGAAACAGGAAAAAACGCCAAAGCAGGAAAATTTAGGACGAATAGAATGGCTGGACCTCACCGTAGGTGATGCGGAGCGAATAAAGAATTTTTATGCAAATGTGGTCGGCTGGGTCCCCGAGGATGTGGACATGGGCAGTTACTCGGATTTCAATATGAACTTACCGCAAACTGGCCAAACCATCGCTGGAGTGTGCCATGCCCGCGGTACCAATGCCAATCTGCCGACCCAATGGCTGGTTTATGTACGGGTTGCCAATGTTCATCAGAGTGCCGCTGAGTGTGAAAAACGCCAAGGCAAGGTGCTGGACGGACCCCGCCGTATGAGTGGATGCAATTTCTGTGTAATTCAAGATCCCAGCGGTGCCGTGATGGCACTGATGTCTGACTGATGGTTTAGTAATCTTAAAATATTGGTTAAAGACTTAATATATTTATTTTTGGATGATCAGTAGTGAATCAAAAGTTATTCTTTCTTTGATTTAATTCCGTCGCGGGACAAAATAACCATGTGGCCGATATTGGTATTCAGACGTTGAATACAACGAGTTGGATAGTAAGGTGAGTTAGTTTTGAAAGTTTCCTTATTCATTTTATTATGCATTTATGAACTCTGAAGCATTTCCAAAACCATGCCCGGCAGCTCCGATCCCTCTGAAAATCTGGTTGGGAGATACTGACCGAGCAGAAGTAGGCCGTGAAGCATTCTTTCGGGAACGTGATCATGAATACGGAGTTTTTCAGAATGCCTTAAACATGCTGATGTCTGGTCGTGTTGGCGGCGGCACCATGATCTTTCAGGGTGTTCCGGGTGCTGGCAAAACTGCCTTCAAAAACGAATGCATGGAAGCCGTGCGTCAACATTCAACTCCCCAGAAGCCTTGGATATCAGTCCCCATTAAACCTGGTGCGCTCAATTCAGCACCCTTTGTCATCAAAGCCATGATGGAGGCATCCAAGCGGGAGCTTGACCGATTGGACAGAGAGTTTCCCGATTATGAGTTCAGCAGGATGAAGAATCTGAAGGAGGCCCTACTCACCGGGCTGAAGAAACTTGACGTAACAGTGAATGTCGGATTGGTAGGGATTACCAGACATGGTGAGTCGGAAAGTACTCAGCCTCAGCAAGATCTTTCTGCCGATATGATATTCAGTGATGTAGCCACTTATTTTAAAACCCCGCTTGGTGATTTTTGTTGATGAAGCTCAGAATACTCCTGTTTTCGAGTCCACAAAGGCGATGTTGAGTTGCTTGCATGAAGTGTGCAGGGCATATCGCTGCTTGCGGCTTTTTTCGGTTTGTGTGATATAGAAGAAATCCTGCTGCAATGTGGCCTATCCAGATTTCCCAGAGTTCGGGTAGCCACGCTGGATACCCTGTCACATGAGGAGGCTTCGAGTGCGATACAAGGTTTCTTTGATGCTTATGATTTTGATGTGCCAGACCGGATGTGTGGGTGCATGAATTGGCCGAATTGTCTCAGGGCTGGCCTCAGCATATCAACTCTGTTGCTGTTGCTGCCGGACAAGTCATTTGGGGACATGGTGGGAGTCTCCAGCCAGTTCTGGAGCAGGCGATTGAACTGGGTAAAGCAATGAAAGAGCAATACTATTCCTCCCGACTTGAGGTATGCCCAGGACGCTCATAGGTATATAAGGAACTGGCAAAAGCAGCAGGAGACAGGAACGGACATCTGAACTGGGACAAGATTGACAATATCACCGAGAGAATCAGAAGCAAGATGGGTCTGACTACGAATGATTTTCTGACTGATGCCTTACATGCCGGTGTATTGATGGAGTCGAAAAGCTTGCCGGATCATTATAAAATTCCTATCCCCTCCTTTGGCGGTTATTTACGAGAGTTACAAGTTAAGACACCGTCAGATATAAATAGCTAATCAAGATTGAGCATGTTGTACCACAAATTCTGACAAACAAGGTGCACTGACCGCTTGCTCAGGGGTCAAGTAATAATCCAGCAATTTCACATTGCTGCAGTTCTGTTACCTGCTGCCAGCTGGCGTAACATAAGTCATCATTTAATCAGAGTCAGACCTGATTGTTTTTACTGGCTGCTGACAGGAATTAGTAATGGGCAGAATTGAATCCATCTACATCGCCTCTGCTAAACGGCAACCAATGCAGCGCATTGATTCAGCTGAACTAGAGAAGGGAAAAGGTATCGTAGGAGATCGCTATCATGCTCTGGCAGATCGTATTCTTTCCAAGGGCATGAGAGTGCCCCTTATCCATCTAAGCCTTGTAGCCCAAGAGCAACTGGAAGCGTTTATACAGTATCATGGCCTTAAACTTGATTTCAGCGATTTCCGAAGGTCAATTATCACTTCAGGCATCGACTTGAATACATTGGAAGGCAAGAAATTCCGGCTTGGAACAGCACTGTGTTTCGGGGTGGAGTTGTGTGAGCCCTGCTCATTTCTGGCTCGGATCACCCATACAGCTGTACTTCCCGATCTGGAACATAAGGCTGGCTTACGAGCTACTGTGATTGAATCGGGATGCATAAAGTCTGGAGACCTATTGAGCGTAATCAGCTGAGAAGCTCTGGTCAACATTTTGACTGTCTGACTTATTGACCATTAGCTTGTTATTACTACTGACAAGTCCATTGAAGTAGTGCAGGCGACAATCGAGCACATTTCCAGAAGGTGAGCAGATAAAATCGTCTGTAATAGTATAAGTTCTTGACAAATATGCAGTCAGCATCAGACTGGTTAATCAATGATAAAGTGTAAAACCTGGAAAGCTATTAGGTAGATCAACTGTACCTGCACATATTGAAGTGAGACTACTATGATTTTCAAGCTCAACATATTTTATGACACTGGCCGTTCAGGCAGTTGGCTACTCGCCTGTGGCCATAACAGGATCAGATCGCTCCTCTGCTTATGGATTGTTCTTGCTACCTTCTCTGCCTTGGCTCAGGATGAATCTCCCTATCTTTTCGTTCTGGGAGTCGCTCAAGATGCTGGCTATCCCCAGGCCGGTTGTTATGCAGAACATTGTCTTAGGGGGTGGGAGAATCCCGACCTCAGGCGGCATGCCACCTCCGTGGCTCTGGTAATCCCCAGGGCCGAGGAAGTTTATCTGTTTGAGGCAACACCCAGCCTGCCAGAACAGTTATACCGCTTGCGCAATGAAGCTAATTTCCCCTTGAGCGGTGTATTCCTTACACATGCGCATATAGGGCACTATGTGGGTTTAATGTTCTTTGGGAATGAGGTGATGAGTGCCAACGGCATGCCCGTGCATGTCATGCCACGCATGCAGGAGTTTCTGCAAACAAACGGACCCTGGGACCAACTGTTGACTATGAACAATATCAGCTTGCGCACTATGCAGGATCAACATGATGTGGAGATACCGCAGACAACTATCAGGCCATTCTTGGTTCCACATCGGGATGAATACTCTGAAACAGTTGGATTCCGTATCAAAGGCCCAAACCGGACGGCCCTGTTTATACCGGACATCAACAAGTGGGAAGACTGGGAAACCAATATCGCCGAGTTAATTCCAGAGATTGACTATGCTATTCTGGATGCAACCTTCTTCGCCGACGGCGAACTGGGAAACAGAGACATGTCCCAGATTCTACATCCCTTTGTTTCCGAAAGCATGTTACTGTTTGACACCCTCAGTGATGAGGATAAAAACAAGATCTGGTTTATTCACTTCAATCACACTAATCCTCTACTGGACGAAAACAGCAAGGAAAGCCAATTCGTGCGAGATCAGGGTTATAATATCTCAGCCGAAGGCTTACGTTTTCCCTTATAGGTGTTATGAATCTGGATACTGTAGACCCAGATATCTTAAATTCTATAAGTGTTGGCTGATGCAACAGTCAGAAACATAACATGCAAAATTTTGGTATCAATTTTGACGGATCAAGTCCTGTGATGACAGCAAGAGTTACTCATTACTTTTTCTTGTTGCTGTTTCTGGACATGTTTGTACTGTTTAGTGAAAGTGTGGCGGCAGATGGTTGGCGGTGGCATTCCGGCCTGGACGGTTGGATTTATCCTGACCGAGGCTACAACAGCTGGGATATCAATAACTGGAACCATAGAGGCTGGAGCCACCAAGGGTGGAATCGTCGCAACCGGGGTTACCAGGGCCGTGGTTGAAAATAAAACTTTCCATCAACTACAGGACAACACTTGAGCTTTCAAAGGAATTATGGATACTTTCGCCCCTACCATTTCAACAGCCCCTACGGCTCTGGTAATTCTGCCTATGGCGATATTACTGCTGATCTCGTATTGGGGTCATTGCTCTTCAACAGCCTTAATCAGCGTCAGTACTCTGGCGATTACTTGCACCAAAACCGTGTTGTCGTGCCAGCATCACCGAAGTTATACGCACGACCAGTCCTTTCCAAAGTGAGCATTCCTGGCAGAATCGGTATCGATTCCAGGCCAAAGCGATATTTACTACGAGACCCAGCTGATCGATGTTTTTATATTACCCACACCAACCTCGGTGATGAGTTGCACATCGAAATTAATCCTGAGAACTGTGACCATTGAAGCAGCAAAGTATGGCACACGTTTTTAGTCTGCTGTTGCTATTCAATCGCATACAGGAAGGAAATGGATGCAATTGGTTTCACGCAGATGGTCAATGCGGGTTTGATCTGTGGCAGAGCGTTTCATTTGGGAAAAACATGTCTTCGGATGGCGACTCCAGGTAGCTGGTGCTTCTTTCCAACCATCCGTTTAGGGCCAGTAAAATTTAAAACATCAATGCCTGTATGGATACCACTCTAAAGGCCAGCAACAGGGCCAGGAACCTTGGTTTGTAACCCGATAGTGTGTTTGAAGTCATTAACCTGGCTGGAATAGTTCAGGACTTTCCTGACATGCCCGCCCATGATGAGAAGAAACATTTCTTCCTATCTTTTCCTGGCGTGGTCAGTTTACTCCTTCTCAAATTTTGGCCACTCAATATCGGCCTTCTGGATGTAAACAACCATATCGTCTAACCAACGACGATTGATTCGCCGACTATAGTTGAGATAAAGCTTACCTTCATGAATGGTCCATAGATCGGGTTCGGCACTTGCCGTTTCTCCATTGGACATAGCCCAAGCGCAGTATCCACCATATTGTGGCGCATATTTTTGGGGATCGGCAGTGAACATATCCAGATGATCCTGCGAACTGAATTTCCACACTGCTCCTTGGTATTCCGTTGAAAATTCATCACGACCTTCCACCGGCATCCCTTGCGTAAAGTAGGCTACTGTGTCGTAGCCGCGTAATGCCTCATTACTGAAAAATCCGGTATAGATTGCATCAATGGCAGCAGCCTGCTGGCTACCAAGCAGGACAATCATGGCTATTAGGCCGAGTAGTAATTTTCTCATCATATTTACCTCGCTTCTCGGGCAGTATAGACAGGGATATTGCCGATAACAGCAAGAATATCACTGCGTCGCAAATACATGATAACGATTGAGAACATCCATACCAAAACTGCCATGGTGAACAGCTGGCCACCATCCTGATCACCTGCCTCATTGATAATAACGCTCACGCCCAGCGGAGTGAAAAGATGGAAAAATATGGCCCCCGAAATAACAGCAAAGGCGATGACAGCTCCCAATGCCTGAGTCTTGCGTGCCAGCAATAGCATAGAGGCAATCAGCTCAACCGATCCCACTGTATAGCCCCCATAAGCCGCAAAGCCAGGTGCGGCAAATTCCAGAAAGCCAATCCCAGCCATCCACTCGCCGATGGTGCCAAAAATATGCTGTGTTTCAAATGAATTGGTGAATTTGAAAAACAGTGACTGCACAAATACGATAGCGATAAAGATCGCCAGTGCCCAAGGCAGGTAGTGCATGATTTTTGATCGGTCCATTTTGCTTCTCCAGAATTACCGCCCACAACTTCTCAGCGTTGCTTAATATCAGGCGAAAGTAACAATTATTTTCAGCTTTCTCAATGCAGTAAAAAATAGCAAATTTTTCTAAAATATACCAGCAACGAACTCCTGAGCATGGTAATTAGTCAATTAATCAACACTTTGCCAGACGCTCTAAGATGTATCAATCAATCGGTAGCCCGTTCCTTTACTGCATACATGTACGACTCCTGATCAGCTTGTGGTATTGAGTTGGGACTGAATATATTTTCTTCTGCTTTCAGTTGACTTCTTGCCATAACAATCTGGAGTCCGATCCAGTAAACCATTCTGTACATCTCTGATATGATTTGGTTGGTTGCGTTAGTATAAAGGCATTGATGCTGTGTATGGGTCGAAAATAGTAGGTCTATGGTAATAAGTTTCTGCTAACAAAATACCCTACAGTCTTATCCATACATCCCTACCACATTTTGAAAATGAGCATGACCACAAATTCCAGCACCAGCGAGATACTCACCGCTGAGATCAAGCCGCTGCGCCTTTGTCGCAACTGCGACTATCCCATGACAGGAGAGTTCTGCGCGGCCTGTGGTCAAAAGGACATGGATGTGCGGCAGTCGGTATTCTCCTTTCTCAAGGGACTTGTACGAGTAATTTTTGAGATCGATGGCAGGGCCTATCGTACTTTGTTCGCCTTGTTGACCCGACCGGGATTCCTGACCCAGGAGTACTTCGCAGGACGTCGGGTCAAATATACCCATCCACTGCGCATGTTTCTGGTGATCAGTATCATTTTTTTTCTTACCATCTCTGTACTCACTACCATGCGATCAGTGCGGCAAGCCGTGGCAGAGGCTGCCACCAACAGCACTGTGGAAGCGACGGAAAACGAGGTTCAACCCGAAGGAAATGCTCGACGCATTGACCAGATAGCTTCTGAAGAGGACTTTGGCGACATCTTAACGTTTTTTGCCGAACTGGAATTCCCCTTCCTATCAGCCAGAATAAACCAGAATCTGCAAGCTGCTGTCACCTCACAGTTGCGGACCAACCTTCAGGAAGTGATGGCGGATCCTAGGGATTTTTTCATCGGTTCACTGGAGAACATCACCCTCTTTCAGCTACTGATGATGCCGATTCTGGCCCTGATACAGCAAATGCTATGGGTTTTCAGCCGTCGCTATTTTGTGGAACATCTGATCCTGGTTCTGCATAACCAGACTTTCCTGGTGCTCATGAGCCTGCTGGCTATGATTCTGGGGGTTATGGGCGATGCTGAAATACCGCTGATCAGCAGTCTCGCCGATCTGTTATCGTTCTTTGGCTTATTGTGGATCTTGGCCTACCTCTACCTGAGCCTGAAACAGACTTTTATGGCACACTGGGCAATCACTTTGGCCTTATTCACAACAGCCTCAATTGCCTACCTTTTAGTCCTCAGCATTGGCATGATGGCTTTCGCCATGATGCTGGTGCTGTTTGCCTGATTGTTCGAAGAATAGGTTCCATACCACCTACCCATGAGCATCTTGATATACTTGGCCGAAATCCTTCAGAACTGGTTTTACAAATTGCCTTTCTTTGTCATAGTTTCATATCATCAACATCCTTCTGTTGATTGGGCAATTTAACGATTGAGCTGATCTGCAACCAAGTCTTCAAAAATTGTCTGAACCGAATCAAAGGACCGAGTCATGATTGTTTATGGGGTTGCCCTGCTTTCGGTATGCCTGATTCTAGGTATGTTAGCCGGAGAAAGCCTGGGAGCTTTGCTGGGTGTCAATGCCAATGTTGGCGGCGTAGGAATTGCGATGCTGTTTCTGGTATTTGCTAGCAATAGTCAAAGTTTCAAGGCCCTGACCCAAGATTCTGCGGCTACCGGCATCAAGTTTTGGAGTGCCATGTATATCCCCATCGTAGTAGCGATGGCTGCTCGACAAAATGTTGCAGCTGCAGTAGATGGCGGACTACTGGCACTGCTTGCCGGAGTGGCGGCGGTCTTGGTGAGTTTTGCGCTGGTGCCAGTGTTGAGCCGACTTGGAAAGGAACCTGCGGCTCTGGAGCGGGAGCGTTCTGGCTGATGGAAATCATTGAAACCGTCTTTGTCCGCAACAACCTGATCGTGGCCTTTGCTGTAGTGGGTGCCACCATCTGGATTTCGTACTTGCTGGCAGATCGACTTACCAGTGGACGCATTCATGGCTCGGCCATCGCTATTGCACTGGGGCTGTTAGCTGCCTACCTTGGTGGTGTAGCCACCGGGGGCAATACCGGCGTAGCCGACCTGGCACTGCTTGGCGGTATTGGGCTTATGGGCGGTGGCATGATGCGGGATTTCGCAATCGTGGCCACCGCTTTTGGTGTACACCTAAGTGAGTTGAAGAAAGCCGGAGTGGCCGGTGTTGTTTCCATCTTTGCCGGGGTTATCGTGTCCTTTGTTGTCGGTGGCGCAGTTGCAGTCCTGTTTGGCTATACCGATGCAGCTGCCATTACTACTATTGGTGCGGGGGCTGTAACCTATATCGTGGGACCGGTAACTGGTGAGGCCATTGGTGCCAGCGATGCCGTGGTCACCCTCAGTGTGGCAGCAGGTCTGGTGAAGTCCATTCTGGTAATGATTGGAACGCCACTGGTAGCGCGCTTTATCGGCCTGGATAATCCGCAGTCAGCCATGGTGTTTGGCGGACTGATGGGAACCACTTCCGGCGTGGCTGCCGGATTGGCGGCAACTGACCCTAAACTGGTCCCATATGGTGCCATGACTGCCACCTTTTACACTGGAGTCGGTTGTTTGCTGGGACCATCTGTTCTTTATTTTCTAGTGAGCACCATGTTCAACTGATTCAATTGAAAAAGTCCACAACCTTTACGAGCCATTGTGTCATGCCAATCAAGCCATTCCCGGAACTACACGTCAACAACACCAAAACCGCCCTGGTTGAAGGCAACAGATGTGTAAGCTACGAAGAGTTGAATTCCCGGATCAATTGCCTAGCCAGCGGTCTGCTGGGCCAGCGAAGAGATCTGGAAGAGGAATGTATTGCTTTTTTGCTTCCAGCCTCTGTTGATTATGTAACAGTAATCCATGGAGTGTGGCGTGCTGGTGGCATCGCTGTCCCACTGAATGTCGCTTCGGCTGTCTCCGAGCTGGATCATTACCTAAGTTGTGCTGGTGTGTCTCGTATGTTGGTAGGCGACGGCAAGCAGAAATCCCTAAGTGATCTATGCAAAGCACTCAATATTGAATTGTTGACAGTGGGGGATGTGATCAGTGACTCAGCTGGACCTTTGCCCGAAATTGAGGAAGATCGTCGTGCCATGATGCTGTTCACCAGTGGCACAACCAACAAACCTAAGGGAGTAGTCAGCACGCATAAAACCATCGTTGCACAAATCACTACCCTCATTGATGCTTGGGAATGGATTGATGGGGATGTCATTCCTCTGTTTCTCCCGCTGCATCATATTCATGGCATTATTAATATTCTCAGCTGCGGGCTATGGGCCGGGGCAACTGTGCATCTCTATCCAAGATTTGATATCAAGGAAATTACCCAAGCGGTGACAGCTGGCACCTTTACTGTCTTCATGGCGGTACCAACGATTTATGTAAAGTTGATCGAGTATTTTGATTCTGCGGATGAAACCGAAGTCCGGCAGATCTGCGAAGGCTTTAAGTCGATGCGACTGAATATCTCGGGATCTGCCGCCTGTCCAGTGAATCTGTTCATGCAATGGCAAGATTTGACTTCCCAAGTGCTGCTGGAGCGCTATGGAATGACAGAAATTGGTATGGGCATTTCCAATCCCTATTCTGGTGAGCGTCGGGCGGGTTGCGTAGGTCAGCCACTGCCTGGTGTTGAGGTAAAGTTGTTTGATGAGCGGGACAATCCCGTCATCAGCGAAAGTATTGCTGGGGAAATTCGTATCAAGGGACAGAATGTCTTCCTGGAGTACTGGAATAATACTGAGGCCACCACAAAATCGTTTAGGGACGGCTGGTTTTGTACTGGTGATGTCGCCATGGTGGAGGATGGCTACTATCGCATTATGGGCCGTTCCTCGGTCGATATAATAAAGTCTGGTGGCTATAAATTGTCTGCTCTGGAAATTGAGGGTGTTTTACTCACTCATGATGACATAGCTGAGGTTGCGGTGATCGGGGTGGAGGATGAAGTTTGGGGCGAGGCAGTCACCGCCTTCATTTGTCTAAGACAAGGGGCCTCGCTGAATTATGAGGAACTCAAGAGCTGGTGCTCCGGCAGGATGTCACCTTACAAAATTCCCAAGACTATCCGGATAGTGAATAGTCTACCGCGCAATGCCATGGGCAAGGTCACCAAGCCTGACCTGCGCAAATTGCTGTAATTTTGGGTAGTGTAGCAGTTTGACTTTTAAGGGCATGATGCTATGGTGCAACTGAGAATTAATATAT
>JAPORB010000037.1 GCA_026710425.1 Gammaproteobacteria bacterium | reverse complement strand
ATATGTTTACTCTTGGCTTCTTAGATAATTTAATTACTGCGGTTGTCAACATTGATATGATATCGATTCTTCTACTTCTTGCTGATTGTTAGATATTTGGCAGTATGCATTCCCGCCGAGGTTCATAACCAGCCACCGCAGACGCAAGTTTGTCTATTATACGCTTTCCCATCAAGAATAGTTTCTAAATGAGTAAAGCAATCAGTCTTAGAAGTATACCCGATTGTGTGAATACTTACACATATTAGCATTTCTCAGCGAATTATAGACAATAAAAATAGCTTTGTATTCAATCACTTAACTTAATAATTAGCCGAAATTACCGATTTATGAATTTGAAGTAACAGTATTCCGAAAGCCCAGATTAATTTTATACAACTAATTGAATTAATTCAAAATTAATCTAAAATCACTGTCTCAGACACAATAAGTGACTTAAATTAGCCTGTGTCTGAAAGTAGAAATCACCACTTTTCACTGGCAACCGGCCCCAGAATCACCTCAATTTCATTATTACAAGGTCTAGCCAGTCGATTTGCTTATTTGGCTATTTCCTCCGGGTGCTGTCGATTCATTCTCTGCATCGCCAAAAACCCACAACGTTTCGAAATTCGACTTGCACATGCCACAAAATAGCCCCCCTCTTCTCCAGTGTGCCAAATTGTAATCCCCAGGCCACGTGAGATCCCACATAGACATCGGCAGCGGTAAACTGCTCCCCGCCGATAGATGGATCCTCCTTCAGGGCCAGCTCCAATGTATTGAGCGTGCCCTCATAGGTGCCAAAGCGGGTGACTGACTACTTCCCTCAAGCATATCAATGTTGAACGAATGGTGGGAAATTGCCTGCTCAAAAGGACCTGCCGCAAAGAATGACCAGCGAAAATAGTCCGCCAAATGTGGGTCTCCAGCTGCTGGCAAAAGCTGTTTTCCGGAAACACTGCTGCCTAATAAACCCATATCGTCAGGCTCTCCGTAATTACCTTACTGCGGTGAGTTATGGCTGGCACTTTGCCCATGCGGTTTATGGAAAGATAGTCAACCCCCTTGTTCTGCTACTCATACTCAATCCATTAAACCGTATAGGGCTGATCCAATTCTTCCAGCATCCAGTAAGCGATCTGGTCTCTTGATCGCGGATTCGTATAAAGCACGGTGTCATTCATAGCACCAGACAATTGACTTCATCTTTTCTGTAACAAACTGACAATGCATAGCTGAACTTGAATATTACAGTATTTGAAAAGACTTCGAGCAGTACATTATGTGCCGCAGTCAAGATCCAGTAGGCAAAAAGCGTTTGTAGACAGTGAGCAAATCCTCGCTATCAAAAAGATGCCAGCCCCTGGCACTGAAGCGTTCCAAATCTGCGGCAGTTGGAAAACTGAAATAGCGACCGGCATCGCTCTGCCGGGTAGCTTTGGGCATTGATCCACTCGCAATGGTTTGCACCGCCCGGCTTATGATCTGACAGCCCTCGCGATAAAGAGCCAACACATGCCAAAGATAGGAATGCTCTTTTTGCACGGCAAAAGTGGTTTCAGCTACAATACGCCCGGTGTCAATACATCTATCATCAATGGTATGCAAAGTTGTACCTATAAATTGCTCTTCATTGAGAAGGGCCCAGAAAGTGGCCATCACACCCTTATAATCCGGTAGTCGCCCTGAATGCAGATTCAAAACTCCATGCTGTGGTATACTGATGGCAGCATCCTTGAGAATACTCCCGTAGCGAATTGACAATACCAATTCGGGTTCAGTTGCCGAAAGCTGTGCCAGTCCAAGTTTGCTGTTGATGTTGTTCAACTCGCACAGCCGATCCTCTAGGCGTGAGCGGATACCGGGAAATCCGATTAACTCGGTAGTCATTTCGCCCTGTCTGGACAACAGAGGAAACAACACCTCATTAAGCAAGTCCTGCTCGACAAACCTCATCTGCTCCAATGGAGGTGCCAGTTTGCTGCTGCCAACTCGTGAGGACAAGAATACGCTGAGCCGATGCTCTGCCAACTCCGGCAGCAGATAGTTAATTGCCAGACAGCTTGCAAGATCCTTATTGGCTAGCAGTGTGATGTTCACTGTAACTCAATACTTCCCTCTTTCACACTGCGCAGACGGCGTACCCAACCATCGCCTTTGGTCAGCAAATACAGTTCACCGGCAGCGTCAATTCCTAGGCGCAATCCGGCCCGTTTGCCCCTACCATAGGTATTAGGAAATCCAACAGCCTCCGCCAGGTTCACCTCAACGCCATTCATCATCAGCCGCAGTTCGGTAATTGGTGCAGGCTGTCCCGGGATCAAAAATGCGGTTTCGATGTAAAAAATGCGCCCTGACACTAAATCACTGAAAACATACTTACCCTCCAAGGCAGGTATCTCAGTGCCGCGATAGACGAATCCGCTGGATATGGCACTACCTTCGTCATGGTCATACTGTGCAACTGGATACTCGTAAGCTTGCATATCAGTCGGCGGGGGATACACTGGATTGGGACGCACACCGCCAATACCAAAAGCCGTGGCAAACGTGCCCTCCCTGACCCGCCAACCATAATTGGCCCCAGCCTTGCCGATATTCACCTCTTCTATCTGTGCCTGTCCGATATCATTGATATACATGGTACCATCCACGTCAAAGGAGAAATGCTGGGCATGACGCAAGCCATAAGCCCAGATTTCCGGAGCGGCATTAGAGACGTTGATGAAGGGATTATCCGCAGGTATACCGTAAGCCTCAGTTGTGGCTCCGCCCAGCGGATCAATGCGCAAAATGCTGGCCATGGGCACATTCAATGACTGACCATATTCAGCCGGATCATTGGCCCCGCCCCCATCTCCCAGACTTAGATACAAAAGACCATAATCACTCGAACCGGGCGTAGCAGCTGGATTAAATGCCAACGTGCCAATGTTATGGTTGTTGGCAAATTGGCCTATGCGGAACAATTCGCGCTTGCGTCCAGCGAATTGATTGGCCGAAGCCGTATTGGCCGTCCATTCCCATACCACGCTTTCATGGCTGTCGGCATCCATTTCCAAGTAGTCAGAAACGCCGGAGCCTGAATCTACGCTAAATGCCGTATAGAATTTTCCATACCCCGGTGAATTTGCATCGCCAAAACCAGGATGAAACGCAAATCCTGTTAGACCAGTCTCATTAGGAAACATGGAGTCATCAAATCCAACTTCCTGCTCCCGCAAGTCCAGGTATACTACCGGCTCCGTGCCACTTTTATCTGTGAAATACAACAACCCCCTTAGATCGTTCAGCACCAGCCGACCGGAATTATCCGGGATTGGATACATGTACTGTAGCCTGGCCCAGGCGGTATTCGTGGTTACCGGCTTTCCGGAATCAATGGTCTGCGGTACGTGGACAAAGGGTTCAGCCACCACCGTGATGTCTCCTTTTTGAATGGTCTCTGGTATTGGATCTGGCAGGGCTTGTACCGCAGACTGACAATAGCCAGGCCCGCTCAATAAGGCTGTCAATAGCAGCATTAGGCGGCTACTGGTATATTTAGAAGTCAAGTCGGCATTCACTGGTGACACCTCCAGTAAGTAAGGATGTAGGTTTTAAGTATGGATTCTCAACCAATGATAACGGAATTATTACTGGCCATGAATGTGATCTGTCATGTAAAGCGGAATTTTCTATAAGCTCATTATTGACTTCTGAGTGTGCAATGTCGTCATATTCCGGGCAGAGTTAAGCAGAGTTTGATTACAGCATCACCTTGATCTTGCCAATGGGCTATAACAAAATTTAGTCATTTACCGACTCAGCATAGGCACCAGTCTCTGGCAGATCTTCACTCTCGGTGCTGCCGTAAGAGGCCTCGATAGTTTCTGAGGGTGGAATAGCACCCGGGCCGAAGGAAAACAGAAATTCTCCACGCAGAAATCGCTCACCTTTATCCACTACTGACCACTCGGCAACATAGTATTTTGCGGGCGGTAAGCGTGCAGGTAAGGGCAAAACAAAGCTATGATTTGTATTACCATGGTCGTAAACAAAACCAATGTTAATCCACTCTCCTTCATCGGTATACAAAGCAAGCTTCAGCAATTTGACATCTACTCGAAAGCTCATAGTAATCATTCGAGGCGGATCTCGCAGCACTGCGTCATTCTGCGGAAAAGTCACCGATGGTGATAATACCCCATGCCTATGCTGAGCATACAGATTGGCCATGGCGAGCAAGGATCCGCCAATGCTGATCAATACAATTACCAGGAGTTTGCGCATCAAGAATTTGCTTTTTTAATCCATTAGTTAAAGGCCGCGGAAAACTAACTGTAGTGAGGAAGCCAGATACCTACAAAGCAAGCTTTGAGCAGCCCCTATGAAGAACCATGTTGCATTTTAGATGAGTGTTCAGTTTGAGAGAAGGGTAATGACAAAAGCCTGATAACTGATTACTCGACCATTGCATTGTGTAACCGAAATTACTCAATCATCTGGCGGAGCTTCTAACCCTATCATCTACACCAAAACTGGAGAGTATTGGTTCAACCCGATTGCATATACCCTATGGTGAAGTCAGAGTCAGCACCACAAAGCTACGCCGCTACGCCGCATCCGTTTTCAGGCCCCAATCGATTTCTCCTGCTTCAAATGATGAATTTGCACAGAAACTCCCAGTTTCTGCACAAAAGCAAACTTGATTTTAGCAGTATGTGCAATGAAGTGCTTAATGCGTTGATTTACAAATAGACAGGGAAGATTCTGTCTTTACGGCACATCATTGACAATGAGTAGAATTGAAGGATATGGTACATCGAAGCACAAATGGAAGTAGATGTCAAGGCCGTCCGCCGACTGGACTTTGAATCCGGAATTGGACTGAAGGCGAAAGAGTTCGGCATCGGGCATGTTATGATTAGGCACAAATACACTACTCACTGAATGGAAAGGGCATACATAATGCTTCAAGAACTCTTAAGGAAATTCCCGACAGCTGCTCTATTGATTGCAATTGGAATACTCCTCTCCAGCTGCAAAGTCCCCATGACTTACTTATTTATTGATAACAACGGCAGCTCATTGGCACCGGACGAGTCAAGCACCGTTCATTTTTTCACCTCTAATTCCAATTTCAATACCGGAATTTCCTTGAATGACGGTAATATCTACGAATTGCAAATTGGCATTCTGAGTAACTGGGTTGATGGCACAATCATGCTTAATGAGTCCGGTGAGGCCATTGATGAAACCGGTTTTGCCAATGTCCAGATGCCAATTACTGCCTTCGGTCTGACTCGCAGATCAACAAATCATCGTTGGTTTGAGCTGATGATCTATCAGCCCAACTGCAGCCGTGGTAGCTTGCGCGGAGTGACTGATCTGAATAAGGACGAGGAAACTCATGGCTATCGGTTCACGGCCGTTTGCGATGGAAATCTTCACCTGTATGTCAATGACAGTCCCGGTTTCTACATGAATAACACAGGATACGCCAACATTATTGTGTCACGTATAAACTGAACAGAGGTTAATGATTAGGCAAGGACGCAGCAGAATCTGGATCGGCACATAATATATCAGCGAGAAGCCAGCCGTTCAGTATCTATGCGAACCAGGCTGTTCACTGCTGTTGGACTACCGTATGCCCACCTCCTGGCGAGGGCACAAAACGCAGGTACTGTGTGATGCAGTCTGGTTGCTCGTCGCTGACATGACTCACATAGATGATTCGTGTATGGGTTTGGCTGGCAATCAAATCCAAAGTCCCCAAGATTAATTTGCGATGATAATCATCCAGACCTACACAAGGTTCATCAAGCACCAGAATGCTTGGATGCTTGACCATGGCCCGTGCAAGTAAAGTTAATCTCTGTTCACCAAAAGACAGCTCGTGGTAGTAGTTTTTATCAAGATTCTTAATGCCCAATGCTTCTAGCCAGAGGCGGGCTGCATCACGCTGGGTGTAACAGCTGTCATCGTAAAGCCCTACAGAATTGAAGAAACCGGAGACAACGACATCGAGAACCTTCCAGCCCTTTATATATTTGTTGTGCAACTCGTTGGACACAACTCCGAAGTGGGATTTGATATCCCATATCGTTTCGCCACTACCTTTGCGGTGTCCGAACAGGATCAGCGGTTGCCCATACCCCTTATGGTTTTCACCATCAATCAGGCTAAGCAAAGTTGACTTGCCACAGCCATTGGGGCCTTCAATTAAAACATGATCAGCACCAGTCATTACCCAACAGATATTCCTCAAAATAGGCTGTTCACCATAGTCAACATTCACACCATCCAGCTCGATCAATTGCTCTGTGCTAGTAGGACTTACCGACCCTGCTGGCGCCGGTGGCAAACTGTCAGCCAGAGTAGGCTTTCTGGAAATTAGCCGGGAGTAGGTGCTTCCAGACAAAACTGCATCACGCTCGCCTTGCTCCAGAATTTTCAAATCCTGCATCAGTGCAAGATGAGTCACGCCAGACAAAATATCTTGCTGCCGACGGCACAATAACAGACTAGCGTAACCCATGGACTGTTGTTGACCGATACAATCCACAATACGCTGGCATGATTCCTTGTCAATGGCCTCCAACGGATCATCAAGCACCAACAGTCTCGCCCTGGTAGCAGACGCAGCATACAGAGCCCTTGCTATGAGCACACGCCTGATCTGTCCGGAGGAAAGAAATCGAATCCCCTTATCAAGTAGCCGAACAATATCCAGTCGTTCTATCAGGTTTTCCATCACATAAAGATCCTGATTTCCTGATACTCTTGCCGAACTAATCAATGACGACACAAGCGTCCCCTTGTCCATGGCATCATCACTGTACTCGCTCATATCCATCCGATAGTCCCTGGCCCAGACTTTTTGTTGTTCTTCAAATGACACAAACAGACAATGCCTGGATGGATCAAATCCTCTGCCGTAACGGACACAGGACCCTGATTCAGTGCGCTTACCGACCAAAAGGTTAGCCAGTACAGTCTTGCCCGCACCATTGGGACCATACAGACACCAGTGCTCACCCGGATGCAGTGAAAAACGGGGAACCTTGAGGACCGCATGGCGACCCACGCGGCAAAGGGCATTTTCAACTTCAATCATTGGCAAGCAAGGCTGTTCTGACTAGAAACGCCTCAGCGGAAATGGAAAACAATCTCGTGAGTCTAGGGACAAACCAACTTGAGACAGTGGCAAGAAAATCTGATGCTGCAGTCAATCTGATCCATTGTGGATTAGAACTATATAACTGGAGGAACAGACTTAGACCTGAAATCAATATTCGACAAAGCTTATTAAGAAGGCAGGTACCATCTTGCTCTGCCAACATATAATATTGCAGCTTGCAGCTATAGGTATAAATTATTTCAGCACTATTCATTTATGGCCTCGCAACGATATGCTGTAGCAATTTACCATCAGAGATAGTACCTTAACCTGCCATGGCAAGAAACTGTATCGGCAAGACAATGAATGGCTGGAAAAAGGATGATGGGCTGACCTTTTCCTTCCATTCTAGGAAGACAGCTGAACTGGATCGGGCAAGCCTGAGTGAGATGACAAGTCGAGACTATAGGCGACTATACACAAAAAAATGTCCAGGAGATATGCATGCACTTCAATCAGATTTTCAACCGAAAGTTTCTGCCGAGGATGGTACTGTGGCCTTCCTGGTTGTTACTGTTTGCACTATCGGAAAACACCTCATTGGCACAGTCTATCGATGACCAAGCCGCAATACTCAAGACAGTTAATCGCTTTTTTGATGCACTGGCCAATCGTGACAGGAAAAGTTTACTGAAACTCACAATACCGGGTTCATTAAATATTTCTGTAGAAAATCCAGTCGAGGATACGACCCAAATCAGAATTCAGAACTATAGCCAGCTGATTAATGGAATGGGGACCGAAGGACCGCATTTTCTGGAAAGATACTGGGAACCCATAGTACTTATCGAAGGTAACATTGCTGTTTTCTGGGCTCCTTACGATTTCCATATCGACGGGATTTTTTCCCATTGCGGTATTGATTCTTTTCAACTGGTTAAACGTGAAGGAGAATGGTTATTATCAAATCTGAGCTGGACCCGCCAACGACAAGGCTGTGAGCCCAGCCCCTTGGTTCCGCTGTAAACCGACCGGAAAAGTTCTGCCAACCGGTATGAATATTGCGCGTTGACACTGCAATAGGACTAACTTTGATCATAGCCTGTCTTTGTACCTCATCAGGGAATTGCAGTTAATAGTTTCTAACCACATGCTAACTGTCCTGATTCCGAAGAAATTATTATTGTCCAGTAATCGGACTGTTACCAAGCCAACCGCAGACAAATTCGCCATTGTCTCACTATTGCGCCATACCAAAACCAAGTTCTCGGACCACCTTGCGAAAACTCGCCTCAGATTTTTCCTTAACCGCCAGAAGTCTCTTACCAATGGGCTGACATAATCTTGATGTCTGTTTTTCAGTTGCCAATCTATTGGCAATTTCTTCACTGCAGCACTCTACCAACAATACCCGACCTCGTTCCTTGAGTGCACCCACACCTCGCTCGGCGTTTTTCAGAAAACCTTCAACTTTGACTGGAATTGACTGGTCGTTTCTGGCCGCAAGGAAAGTACGCAGGACATCCACGCTCTGACCACCCTCAATAGCAGTCACAGATTTCGCCAAATCCAAATGCCAGATTCCGTCAGACACCTTGGTCGCCCAATTTTCCAGTGTAAGTAGCTCATTATCCGACATCGGTTCCTCCGCATACAAGTCTAGATTGGGAAGAACCCTGATTGGTGTGCAGTCCTCTGGCTGCTGCAATTCATAGTCCTCGGTCAGTCCCAGACAATAGGCCCCAAGTGGAGTAAGCCGAATATACTCCAGTCCATCATATCGACTGAGAAAAAGCATATCGCCGGTTCCCCACATGCAGGTGAAATCTGGCCGGGCATTATCTGGATGAGTATAAGCAACATCAATTATGCCGAGGGTTGCAGCATATTCGAACAGGAAACAGAGCAGATACCGCTCCTGCAATATATTCCAGCCATAATTGTCTTCGTATCCCAGGTTGCCATAACCAATCTCACAGATATACAACCTCCACGGGTCATTAGTGACTTCAAAATCATATCCATCTGCACGCATGAATCGCGAAAACTCGGCGGTATGTACCCATTTGCCGACAGGACATTCACTCAAGGCATTTTCAAGTGCTATTCTGCGATCAAAAGTGGCTGTCATGGGTTTTTTATGTCGACTGCGACTCTGCTGACCCTTGATTTCCTCAATGCGACTGAACTCATCTAAAACGCCGTTATCAATCCACTCTAGCCATAAGAATTTCAAGGTTTCTGCAGCCGCTGTCCTGAGAGCGGTTCGACCGCTTTTTTTCAGAGCAAGTTTTGAACCATTGAGTTGCACCAACTTACCGGCCTGCAGCAGCATGGGCCAAGCGAAAGCCCGCATTACTCCAATACTTTGCCCTGAACTATTTCGACAGCCATGTTCAAAAAAATCCCCGCCGACGAGCTCTTCAGCTATGCGCTTTAAAGTTGCAGCTGATGGCCGCCGGGTCTTGGCACTAACAGTCACCCGTCCCTGATCAACAAGATTGAGTACCTTGTGGAGATCCCGTTGCGCCGCCCTCTCCATATCACAGCTGTGAAGCTCAGCTCTATCGAATTCCGGCTCTTGATCAAGGCTGGAACTCCCTTGCTTCTTTCGATCAACGGAGTCTGGCAGTTCCTCCACGACTTTGAGCGTTACTTCTGGAGGTGCTGACACAAAGCTGCGGAGGTGTTCGGCAAGATCCATTGGAATAAATTCAGCGTTATAGGAATGCTTACTACCCGTATACAGGAAAAATCGCAACGGGTTATTCATGGATGTGGATCTGATGGATGGCACTGAAGCCGGTTCGCCATAACGGGCATGAAAACGTTCTTCATGTAGTTGTAGATCTGAATCATACAAAGCTTCAGAAACAGCAAGCTGATGCAGATCCGTAAGCTTCTCCCACAACTCTTTCAGGCAAGTACCATTAAGCTGATATGATATGGCCATGATCATGTCATGCTTGATGGTGGGACTGGGCTTTGGTATGCCTTCCAGGCATTTCATTAAATGCCTGACATCATCTGCTCCCAAATAACTCAGGTGTTCCTTGAGATTATTGGCGACTAGTAACAAGTTATTTGAATATCTACTCATGGCTACATAGCTTGCATACAGACTCAGCGGGTCCATAATGTCCTGATTAAGTGAAGTAATTCAATGCTCCTAAGTTCCCAGTCATTGCAAGCGGTCTGCAGATAACAATCTTTTCGAATTTTGTGCTTACTATCCTTTACTCAACAGAACATCATGCGGATTTAGCACCTCAACGAAAGAGAATCAGCTGATTGGCTGAATACTCCGAATTGTTATTTTGGCCATCATGCACTGTAGTATCATACCAACGGCAGTGAGAAGTCTCAGTAAGAAATTTACCGCTCAAGCAAGCATCTCCTCGGTCACTGACAAGAGTCTCAAGGCACTTTCCTCATTGATTGCCCAAGGTGCAACATCGCAGTGATAAGGGGAATCCTCGGTGGCCAGGTTGGCCACATCGCAGTCCTCGCAATAAAGGCCGCCCATTTCTGCCAGCATTGGACTGGTGGCCGCCCACAAAGTGGTTGCACAACCTTGGGAAGGAGTCTTAAAAAGAGGTACCATCTGTTCCGTCAGCTTGCCCTCGGCATCGGTCCATCCCAATGCCTGCATTTCCTGGATAGGCAGGTGGCGCTGGAGCGGAGTCAGAATGCCGCCGGGATGCACACTAAAAGCACGCAAGCCTTCATTCTCATAGTTCATATCTAAACCTAAAGCAAACAGAGCATTGGCGGTTTTAGCCTGTGCATAAGCCATCCACTTGTTGTACTCAGTATTAAGAAAATGGATATCGTCCCAGATAATGTCAGATTGACGATGTACGATAGAGGAGAGTGAAACCACGCGGGCTGATTCGGTTTTTAGCAACATCGGCAACAATGAAGAGGTGAGTACAAAATGTCCGATATGGTTGATCGCAAACTGAGACTCCCAGTTGTTTCCTAAACGGGCTTGCGGACAAGCCATGATTCCTGCATTGTTGATCAGCAGATCAAGACGAGATTCCTGCTCGCTGAAATCGGCAGCAAAGTGCCGCACACTATCCAGGCTGGCCAGATCCATTGGCAGGGAAATTACTTCACCAGCCAGCTCGGCAAGATTGGTTGCGGCCTTAGACGAATCCCTAGTCGGTACATAGACCTTTACTCCTGCTCCGGCTAGTGCTTTTGTGGTTTCCAGCCCGATGCCGGAATAACCACCAGTGACCACCGCCACCTTGCCACTCAAGTCTATACCTTGCAGTATTTCCGAAGGCTCCGGTTTGGCCTTGAAGCTGGTCCCAATTTTTCCTTGTTTTCTCATTTCTTATGTACCCCTTAAATCTGTTTCCCGAATAATTATTCGGCACAGTTCTGATTATCCACCACAGCAGTACCAAACCCATCACTAGTACGATTTATCAGACTCATTGACTTTGCCGGGCACAGACTATGCAATTGATTAACCATTTCTCTGGCAATAATGACATCTTTGTAGTGCAACATAAAGACCCGGATTGTTTCAGACAAAATCCGGTTCGAAAAGATTCAGCCCACCTGACTGGCGCACAGTGCCGAAGCGACCCAGCTGTTCCTCGACCGCAAATTGTTGCAAAAATTCTTTGCTGTCAGGCGTATTGGCCACAAACCTGCATTTATCATTCAGTTGTCTACCAATCACGATACCCCGTGTCGGTATCCCCTTCTCATAGCAAACCGTATAGGTTTCGATTGTGGCTGCACCAGTCGGCACCTCTGTGAAACAGGGATAGGCCAATGCATCAACTTGCTGCTGGCAGATGGCGGGATCTTCACGCTTCCAGCAACCAACATAAGGTCTGGCTGAGTAGATACCCGTGGCATGCTTGCTCAGATAACCTCCATTGGCGGTGACCATGCCAAAAGCCTTTCGATTATTGCGAAGCAAGGGCAGTAGACTGGCAATGGCATGCATGGAGTAGTTATTACCTGGTCCGCCAAAAAATGGTAAGCCGCCAGTCAGCGTCAGCCCTCTGGGATCATCCAAGGGCACCCCTAATTCCCGGCAGGCGATCTCGACAGCGGAAGGAAAACAGGAATAGATGTCGATATACTCTATCCCGGCCAAGTTTAACCCTGCCATTTCCAATGCCCGACTCGCATTCAGGCCCAACGCCGGAGAAGTAGTGTAGTTGAGACGCTCACTGACCGACAGCTTCTCATTTGCCTCACCGCAGCCATGCAGAAAAATCCACTTGGAGGGGTCAATGGACATCTCCCTCGCTTTGGCCACAGAGGTCATCAGCACCGCAGCCCCCTGATTCACACTGTCCATGGCATTCATCCATTTTGGATATGGCAGACAGATATAACGATTTTCCGAACTTATTGTGGCCAGCTCTCCGGCATTGCGCTCGGTACCATAAAAAGCGTATGGATTACGGGCGGCCACACGAGTAAATGGGGCAAACAATTTACCCATGAACTGTCGATGTTCATCAACATTATGCCCCAGATCATCTCGTAGGGCATTTTCAAACAAGGGATAGGTCTGGATGGGCACACCCAGCCCGTGTGCAAACTCATGTGGCGTAGAGAGTGCTTCACCGATACCTCGATCTTCCAGACTGCCCACATCCTCTTCCTGCCAGTCAAGGTGAACATTTTGCTTTAGCGCGCGGCGTGCAGTCCAGATGGCTTCGGATCCTGCCAACAGCACCAAATCCAGATCACCCTCGGCGATTCGTTCAGCCATCTCGTTGATGTATTTTTGTGGAGTGTTGCCACCGACATTGCCATAGATGGCAAGCCTGGGATTGGCACCGAGTCTACGTGCAATAGCTCGGGGAGGATTCTCGGCTCGCCCGAAAGGATTTGGCATGCGTGGCCGGTTCCATGAATCGGGGAAGATGCGTATTGCAACCAGGGCATCCAGTTGCTCGACTATTAAATTTGCTACACCAGAATCGCACAGAGCTCTCTGCGCTGCAAGGGCGGCAATACCCATGGGTGGCTGGGCCATTTCCGGGGTTACTTCCCTCTCCACATATTGTCCACCGCCGACCAGTATCGGTGTTCTATCATGCATAAGGATTTACCAAGTTATCTCTAGCCATCCAAACTATACTGACAAGATTAGCACCAGAATGGCAAAGTCCGTGAAAATAAAGCAACCGATATATAATAGACTATTGTCAATTCTAACTTGAGGTCCACTCATTCTGACGGTCTGTGTGGAAACATTGAAAGCAAACTATACGTTAAAAGACAGTTTTGTTACGCATTTAACCGATATGCTATGAAGCAAGCTCATTCGTAAGCTCAGTGGGCAAGTTGTGTAAGCAAGAATCCCTCTTGGATAGATCCATGGTATGCCTCCAGCTAAACCGACTCTGTATGCGACTCTATTGCGTGTGCCATACCATTATTTGTCAGAACCTGACCATGCAATCTCTTAGACCTGGGAATGACCTCGAAATATGCACTATCATGGGAAAATGGCGGCAGCAAATCGTGGAACTACCGAAGTTGGCAAAGCTGTCAGCAGGCATTTTTCTACCATCATGGAATTTGGCAATAGATTCGGACTGAGCAGTTCAAGCCGATCATAAAGTGTATTGTAACTTTTGTCATCGCCTTCGAACGCTATCCAGCGTATTCCAGCCTGATGCAACAGCCGACGCGGTGCACGGCCAAAGAGCACAACTATTTTGAGGCTTGGTTATGAACCGAGATTACGTAGACAAGTTTTCCACTCTTCATTTCTTATAGGCATCTCAGCATCAGCCAGTTTGCTCGATAGGTAATGCTTTAACTTGTCGAGACTCAGGTGTGTTAATCCACTTCCAAACAGGGATAGTTTTTCGGCATGTAGTATGTAGCATGTCGCAAAAGAGTGCAGCTTGGCTTGTTGCTCCCTCGTCACTAA
>JAPORB010000045.1 GCA_026710425.1 Gammaproteobacteria bacterium | reverse complement strand
GGGTTTCGGCCAACAAACAGACAACCAGTTCCTGGTACTAAATTGACATGGATAGGAACGAAGATTTTAATGATTGCGATGCAGACAGTCAGGGCACTCAAAACCAAAGAGTTAATTGCGGATAACTGGCAGTATGGGTGATGAAAAAACCGGAGTTATGTGTGGTATGTTGATAGATTATTGTTATAGCAATACTGCCCAAATGAGGTTGGCCATAAGAAAAAACTGCCGATCAGTGCAATAATGGCTATGCAACGATAAGCTAAGACTGCTAACTTCATTGTTATTACTCTAATTTCAGAGACTTATCTTACACCAGAGTTAGTGAGGTTAGCAAGAACTTCATTTAGAGGCTTTGGACGTTTATGGTTTTAGCTTTCTTATCTTTTCAGAACAAAAGTACAAGGCAGTATAATGTATTATTAGTTATTTTCTTGTTGCTCTATACTGCTTTCCTCAGCTTTCATAACATTCCTAATCGGTGGTGGTACTATGCAATTTATTTCCCATTATTCTCGACCTACATTATTGCATTTGGGATATTTTGGTTAATTCGCCATATCAATCGAAAAAATTAAAGATGTTATCAACCTTTGATTATCATCAGCTTCTTAATGTTTCTGTTGTGGCAAAGTTCAATAAACCTGAATACATTCGGTAATACAGTTCGTGAAGATTATAAGCAATTTGGTTTATGTATTGCCAAGAATACGCAAGCTGGTGCAACCGTTGCGTTAGCGGAAATATACAAGTTTGGTTGGTATTCCGAACTGAAGATTATTGATATTCTTAGCCTAGTGACGAGTAGCAATGCGGACTTTGTTGCCAAAGGAGATTATGTGAGCTGGCTGACCGTTTGTACACTTGGTTATATTTTAACACAAGATCCACCCCAGTTCTTTGAGCAAGTTGTCATGGACATAAAAAAGTTTCATCCTGAAGCACTGGCCGAAGTGCCCGGATTCGATTATCCAGACCACAAGCTATACCGCTACTAGCTAGGTGGTAACGAAGTTTTTATGAGCCGGAAGGATGCAGAGAATGCGACAATTGGAATGGGTGGTTGCTGATCCAACTAACCCAACAATTACAGACTCCCACCTATTCATAAGACTAGATGGTACGCTGGTTAAAGCGAATCTTTCATTTAACCTTTGTTGCGATCAAGCCCGAAAACCCATTTTATCATTTTATTCGCATCTGGCAGCTAGCCTAAACGAGGCTAATGAACGAGAATCCAGTGCTCTTTGCCTTCGAATAACACTTTAGCCAACTGTTAATGCTGGCCATCGGTAGCCTTTTTCGGCTTACAAACTAACCTTTTTCTGCACTATTTGACATGTAATTTGCGTTCAATACAGTTCATTAGATCACCGCCAATATCAGTACCCATGGCACTGTCGATCTCCCGGATACACGTTGGACTGGTCACATTGATTTCTGTGAGATAATCACCAATAACATCAAGTCCAACAAAAAGCAGCCCCTTTGTTTTCAATGAGCTACTCAATTGTTCACAAATCCAGCGATCATGCTCACTTAATTTCTGAGCCAAACCTTTGCCCCCAGCAGCCAGATTACCACGATTTTCCCCAATGGCAGGTATCCTCGCCAAGGCAAAATCTACCGGCTCTCCATCAATCAAAAGGATGCGCTTGTCGCCGTCCTCAATTTCCGGCAGGTACTTCTGAGCCATGATCTGGCGGTTACCGCCGAGGGTCAGTGTCTCAATGATGACACCCAGATTGGAATCGTCGGCCCTTGCCCGAAATATTGATGTTCCTCCCATCCCATCCAGTGGCTTATATATGACATCCTGGTGTTTTTGGTGAAATTCTCTAAGTTGGTTCTTGGAACTGGAAACCAGAAAGTCGGGGCAGCACTGTGGAAACTGGGTCGCATATAGCTTTTCGTTGCAATCGCGCAGGCTTTGCGGGTCATTGACCACAAGTGTTCCTGCCTGCTTCGCCTGTTCCAACAGGTAGGTCGAATAGATATAGTCCATATTAAAGGGAGGATCCTTACGCATCAGGATGACATCCAGTGTATCCAGTGGCTGATCACTTACTGTACCAAATTCGAACCAACGGGCTGGATCATCCTCTACAGTTAATTCACGCATAAGACCGCAACTCACGCCCTGCTTGGAATACAGATCTGTTTGCGTAAGGTAGAAAATCTGCCACCCCCGTCCTTGCGCTGCCAGCAGCATGGCCAGCGTGGTGTCTTTGTAGGCGGAAATGGTTTCGATGGGGTCCATTACTACGCCGAGCTTGACTGTCATTGAGATATCCCAGCTATCTGCTATGTTGGGCAGGACATGTGTCAGTGCCCAAAGCAGTTAGTAATGGGCAGAATAGGATTCGGCGGCGGGTGTCCGCAAACGGTGCGAAATCATAGCCGATTTTGACAGAAGATGCGAAAACTAAACTATCGCGCCAGGATATACTGCCAAAGCAGTGATTCGGGCTATAATAGAAACTTATCTGAATCCTGTTGAAGTGGATGGGCAAGTGCGATCGTTGGGCTATACTTGGGGTGTAGGAGGAGTACTGCTGCTGTTGTTTGCCGTCTACCGTCTGGCACCAATGGCATTTGCTCTAGGTGACTTCCAGCTCACTTTACTTCATTGGGCAGTGTTGTTGTTTAATATCTGTTACATGGCCTATGCCGAGGGATATAAAGGTTTTCACCTTGGCTTTGCCCCGAGGGTGGTATCGCGAGCCAACTATCTGTTGCATAATCCAAGATTGAGCCACATCGTACTCGCCCCATTATTCTGCATGGCCTATTTTCATACTACGCCCAAAAGGCAGCGAGTCTCAATCGCGCTGTCGATACTGATAGTTATTTTTATCCTGATCGCTCGTCAGCTGCCACAACCTTGGCGCGGTATTCTTGATGCAGGCGTTGTTGTGGGTCTGACCATGGGTATCTGTTCCATTGCATGGTTCATGCTGGCTTCCAGATTCATTCCGACCTATGTTTCGGTACCGCCTGATGTTCCCATTGAGGATTGATGCTTCGTTATCAGCTAGCATTGAGTTAGGCCTAGCTCTATGAGTGATTTACCGACTAGCTTCTTTGCCTCAAGTACTCATGCTATTGTGGTGACCTATAATCCGGACATCATAGTACTGCTTAAACTTCTTGACCAGCTCAATAAGGAGACGAAGTTTACCCTTATTGATAATGGTTCATCGAACATCAATACGCTCTCTGATTCCATTTTGGTCTACGAAAATTGTCGTGAAATAGTCAGACTTGACAACAATCAAGGTCTTGCCAGTGCCCTGAATATTGGCATCGCCAAAGCAAGGACGATGGGCTGTGAGTATGTGTTTCTGTTTGATCAAGACAGCTGTCTGTGTAACCAGTTCATATCGCGCATGGTTGCGACATACACCGAGGTTGCACCCGGTAGCAGCAAAGGCATTGCGGCCCTCGGGCCACGCATTGTCAACCCGCAATCCATGCGAAAAACTCCCTTTAAGCTTTTCAACCGCCTGATGTTGCGCTCTGATTGTCCATTTGCTAAATCAACAAGCCATTACCGGGCAGATTTTCTGATTACCTCTGGGACTCTGCTCATAGTCAAGCATCTGACCGAGATAGGTGAAATGAAAGAGAGCTATTTTATTGACAATATTGATCTGGAATGGTCTTTCCGGGCCAAAGCCAAGGGGTTCGACCTGATTGGTACCGATGCTGCTGTGCTATATCACATGATTGGTGAGCACAGTGCCAACCCACTGGTTCATGCGGGTCTTATGGCCCAGCATAATCCCTCGCGGATTTACTATTCGAGCCGAAATCGCACCCACCTGTACCGGGTCAGTTATTCACCTCTGGGCTGGAAAATACGTGACCGGATTCGCTTCTTTCTGAAGGCTGCTTGGCTGATTCTCTGCTCCAGTGAGCGCAGGCAGTACTGGCGGAACATCCGTTCCGGCATCCGTGATGCCAGCTCACTCACCTAAGTCTGCCTGTGTCAGCAAGTCAAGCTCCCGCTCTCGCCGTGCTGTTGTCCACCTACAATGGTGAGCAGTTTCTGCCGGAACAACTTGACTCCCTGTTCCGGCAAAGCTATGAAAAATTTGTCATTGTAGTCAGAGACGATGAATCCTCCGACAATACCAGAACAGTACTGGACCACTATGCAGAACAATATCCGCAAAGGATGCATCTGGTGCCAGTGCCAGAAGAACCGGCAAATACTGTCGGTAAAAACCTGGGAGCTAGCAGTAGCTATGGCTTTCTTTTGCAGTATGTGCTGGACAATAAAAAGCGGCTAGGACTAGACAGTGCCTATGTGCTTCTCTGTGACCAAGATGATGTTTGGGTCCCGGACAAGGTTGAAAACCAACTCAGGCAGATGTTAGATACCGAACAGCAAATAGGTACCAATAAGCCTGTGTTGGTGCATAGCGATCTCAGGGTCGTCAACGAGAACCTGCAGGTCATTGCCGAATCGCTGGTCCGATTTCAGAGTCTGGAGACTGAACGGAATCGCTTTTGTCAAATGGTCGTAAGCAATCTGGTGACCGGATGCACTGCAATGCTCAATGAAAGTCTGGCCCGGAAGGCCTTGCCGTTTTCAGACAGGGCAATTATGCATGACTGGTGGCTGGCCCTGGTTGCTGCAGCCTTTGGTAAGGTGATTTTCATGGACCAGCCGCTGGTGCAATACCGTCAGCATGGCAAGAACGCAATCGGTGCCAAAGAATATCCCCGGGCGAGCCAGAGTTGGTTGGATGTATTACGGCGGTTGATCAGTCTGAAGCCCAACAGTCATCTGCAGGAGGTCGCTCGTCAAGCTCAGGCTTTCCTGGTGCAGTATGGGAAAGAACTCTCCCCTCATGAACGTAAGGGTTTACAACAAGCCTGCAAGATGAGAGTTCCGATAGGTCATCTTCAACGCTTGGCTTACCGCCGGGCACGACGTTTCTAGCCTTCAGCCCTGCTCTGGGAGATCAAACAGTTGCATCAGCCTGACACGAAAAACTGTCGGTGAGCAGTCACGTTCAACCGCTGTCAGTCCGCCTTGCCTTATCTGATTCCAGAGTGATTCGTCAGAGTTCAGCCGCAAACATTGAGCAGCGAACAGAGCAGCTCCATCGGCACACAAAAGTTCCTGCTCATGTTTCCAGCCTAGTTGTTTTGCTAGCAGGGGTGTGGTTACCGAAGGTATGCCTCTGCTAGCTGCCTCGTGGACTTTGTGAGGAATACCTGCCGCAAACCGAGTCGGTGCAATGAATACCCGGCATTCATTGTAAAGTTCGTCTAAGCTAGCCAAGCGTCCGGTGAATTCTACATTTGATTTATTCACTGTGACCAGTGAGGGAGCTGTAAGGTCTCCAACAACGACTAGCTTGATCTGCGGGCACTTGGATTCGATCTGGGGAAAGCAGTTAATCAGGAACCACAACAGCGAATCTACGTTGGGAGACCCTTCATCCCTTAATGCGCCCACAAATAACAGACCGCTACGTTCAGCAAAAGGTTTTTCTGTTGCTCGGGCATTTAGCCGATGACCCAATACCGTGGTCTGTCCTATTCCGAATTGCTGAAACAGTTGCGCTTCGGACTGGGATACGGCAGTCACCTGTGTTGCTTTACTGGCTAGTTCGATCTCCTTGGCAATTTCCTTGTCTTCCTCCTCTTTGCTGACCTGCTCTCCCCACAGTCGCCGACGCATAATCTCCCGTGTTGCCGTTACTGCCTCAGCATCATAGATTAGTTCTGCTTTCCCTAGGAGATCAGGTTGATCCTCAAGCATCTTATACATCACATCAATGTTATGTAAACGGCTCACCATGATTTTCTGATAGAAGCCTTGTCGTTTCTGCAAGAAGGTCGCCAGTCCGGCTTGGCCTTCTCCAATGACGACTTCAATAGTAGGATTCAACACGGTATAGACTTGCTCCCAGTCATCGTGAGGAAACTGCAGCGGATAGAATGTTAGGCCTACTCCGGTTGATGCCAGGGCGTTGAGTAATTCCAAGCAGCGCGGGTAACCGGCACCGAGACTTGGGTAAGGAACTCGATCATCAATAACAAGAAAATTCCGGTGTTGATTTGCGGTTCTTGCCAGCAACAGATTGTCGGGTTCTCTGGTTAGTTTCGCTTGCAGGTAAGATGCATGTTTTTGGCATAGGATCACTCTGTGTCCTCGTTGTAATTTGCTGGCTTGGCTTTTTCCTCCAGAACTGGCGAACTCATAATGAGTAATTTGTGCTTTGGGCTCATAGATCACCCGATAGCCTTTTTCATGAAGCCGAATACAAAAATCGGATTCCTCATAGTAGGCTGGGGCAAAGTCCAGGTCAAAGCCACCCATCTCCCTAAATATTTTTGCATCTATTAACAGGAAGGCACCAGAGCAGTAATCTACCTCTCTTTGCATCATGAAGGCATAGTTCTGTGGGTCTTCACCACGCCCATAACCAGCACAGCTGCCATCATTCCAGATAATGCTACCGGCTTCCTGAAGACTGCCATCGAGTAGCTTGATCTTTGCTCCCACCGTCACAATGTCTGGAGCAGATTGCAGAGTCTGTAGGGCTGAGCTGAGAGTGGCCGGTTCTAGTAGAGCATCATTGTTCAGTAGCAGTAGGCAGGGACTTTTGGCCAGCTGCGCCCCCTGATTGACAGCATGCACGAACCCCAGATTCGAATCATTATGCTGGACTGTGACTTGGTCCAGCCTTTGCAACAGCTCGTTGGTCTGATCCGTTGAGGCGTTATCCACAATAATGATCTCAAAGGGCACATCGCCATGTTCTAGTAATGACTCCAGACACAGGTAACTCAAGTGAGCCTGATTGAAAAATACCAGCAGGATGGAAATCTCTGGCCGTTCTGTGATTGCAAAAGTCAGGCGTTGCTGGTTGCAAAGAAACTGGTTTAGCCTAATTTTCGCCTTTGCATCATAATCGGCTTTAGAAATGCTTGCTGATATATTGTTGTCCAGAATTGATCCATTCCTGTGATTCTTTGTGATTGGCCTGTTGGATGCTTCAGTCGAACCAGCATGGACTTTATGGTGGATTTGACGTCTAGGTATCAGCTCCCAGAGGTAGCGTAATGGGGCAGTCATGCGCCAGAAAGCCGATTGTTCAATTAGCCGATGCGCTTCCTTGAGATGGATAGTCTGCGCTCGAAGGACATCAATTTCCCTCTGTTGGATTGCGAAGATTTCAGTTGAACTGTTTGCGGCCCTGACTGGAGTGTTCGCCACTGAGGTGATACTTTCGCTAGCAGGAGCATCAGGGAACAGAATTCCTTTGGCTCGTTTGATGGTTGTTGTCAGGTTGTTTTGGGTTGCGATCTGATATGCGATCTGCTCAGGCAGTCCTGATTCGTATTGGCGACCTTGAAGCAGATTTCGCCAGCGTCCCAGTACAAAATCAAATTCCTTTTTTGCCCTGGTCTGGTTGATCTCCAGTTTGTCATCCTGGCGAGATATCGATTCATGATGGATATGGCAGACTGCGGGATGGATGAGACACGGGAGGTCTTGTTCAGCTAGTCGCAGGCAGTAGTCCACATCGTTATAGGCTATGGCCAATGTTTCTGCATTGAATCCTCCTAATCCAAGAAACAAATCACGACGAGTCAGCATGCAAGCAGCTGTAATCGCTTCTACAGCAAAGGGGTGATCAAGGCCAAACCTTGCAAAGAAGTTCTGTTGCTCATGTCGGGCTATATGCCGAGCAAATCCGTATTGATCCAGAGCAACACCACCATGTTGTATGGACCGATCCGGATACAGCAACAGGCAACCAACCGCACCCACATCTTGCCTTTGCGCCATTGGCAGCAAATGGTCCAGCCAGTCATATTGCAAAATCTCTATATCATTGTTAAGAAAACATAGAACCTCAGCATCAGAGAGTGTGGCAGCAAAGTTATTCAGTGCTGAATAATTGAATGGATGGTTCCATTCAACAACCCTGACCAATGGTTCATCGGTCAGGGAATCAAGATACTTTCGGGTAGCCAGTTCTTCACTGTTATTGTCGATGAGGAGTACATTGAACGGAGATGCTGTTGTTGTGGCGAGAACACTTTCGAGACAGGGTTGCAGAAACTCCAGCTTATCCTTGGTAGGGATGATAATAGTACAAGCGGCAGATGCAGCATTCGCCACTGTATGGATAGACGAGCTTTTGCTCATGCCTTGAAATTGGTAGTGCCGTCTTCGCCCGATTCGTTAACAGACCCTCGTAGCCAAGCCATGACCCAGCGCAGGGGCTTAGTGATCCGCCAGGACAGTGAGCTTTTCAGCAATAGGATATATTCCTTGAGAAGATCATTATGTGTTTTCAGGTCTTTGTTCAATAAATGCACATCAGTGACTAGTTCCTTGATTTCCTTCTGCTCATTCAATAAATCTCTAACGTGCTGCTGGAGTTCAAGGTTGGATTTATGTTCAGCATGCAATAAGTCGTCGCGTTGTTTGATTTCTCCCTCTAAAGAACGAATTTGTTCTCCCTGAGAGCGAATGTGTTCTCCCTGATCCATGGATCCCAACAAGCGATTAAGATCACTGCCAGACCATTTTTGTAACCATTTGTCAAACAATTTTGCTCTCGCTGCCCCCAGAATATGATCAGCTTGGTAGCGCACTGAGATGTTTTTCTGGTTTGTCTGCGAATCACCTCCCTCTCTATAGAATGCACTGATAGTGTTAACAAACTCAAAGTCTGTGTGCTTGCTTAGCTGTAGCCAGAAGTCCCAATCTTCAAAAATCTTCAGGCCAGTATCGAATCGACAACCTAGGTCAACCAATTCACGCTTGAACAGGACCGAATGTATCGGCATAAAGTTGTCCCTTAGCAGTAGGGCACTATCATAAGGCTGTTGGAAGACCTCCTCGGTTAAGCTGCCATCCTCCCGGGTTTTTTGTGTACAGCTATATACTGCACTCACTCGCGGCTTGTTCAGCAGTACATTAAGAAGCACGGCAATATGTTCAGGGGCTATCCAGTCGTCATCATCCAGAAACATCAGGTAAGGCCCACTCGCCGCTTCAAGGCCAGCATTTGCCGCAGCTGCGCGTGATAACTTGCCAACCCCTTCGATCTCTCTGATGTTGAGTTCTGGTTCTATCTTAATATAGGAAGTAAGGTTGGTGCCGCTCGCATTGACCAGCAGCACCTCAAGATCATGGTGGGTTTGTTCTGCCAGTGAGGACAGTGCCTTAGCTAGGTGGGGCCGCCCCATGGTCCGGCAGATGATCGAAACCAAAAAGTCTTTGTTTAATTCGGTGTTTGCTGACATTTAGATGGCTCTGTATGATTTAGGACACAAAGAGTATAAGTATACTGCCTTTGTTCCAGATTTTCAGAGCTATTTTCTGGGTAATCTGCTGGTATTCCGCATTCAGCTTCGATCAACTGGAACTTTAGCCATTTCAGATCTCCAACTGGCGGTGTAGCACAGCACCGACCACCATCCCAATGAAATCCACGAATAATGTGTCCTGATTCACATTGAAGTTTGCATCGGCATGATTGCCAAGAGCGATCAGTGCCAGCACCTCTCCTTCGCTATACACGGGGCAAAGGGCCGTGGAACGAATCTGGTCGGTCGTCGGGAACATATGAACGAGCTGTTGCTGGTCAAGGGTTCCGCAGTGAGTGCGTTTGAGCCTAAACACATCCGGATAGTGCTGTTCCAGATCGGCTAGAGGCATTGTACGAATCGAACTGGATACCCTCAGTTCGGGCTGCTCAACCAGAATTAGTTCACAGGCATCAATGCTGCTGAAGCCGCAGAGCTGATCCACTGTCACGCTGACGATTTCGGTAATGCCCCTGGCCCGAAGCAGTGAAAGTATCAGCGTTTTGGTCGCTTCGAAAATCTGGTCGTTATTGCGAGCATTTTCCAGCAACTTTCCAAGTTTTGATGTGGTTTCCATGCCCCGTTTACGCAGGACAGTCACCTGCCTTTCCAATAGCGAAACCGCTGCACCGCTTTCATGGGGCAGCAGTAGTTCGGCCAGCAGATCTTCATGCTTAAGAAAGAATTCTGGGTTGTACCTCAGGTGGGCTACGACTTCCTCCTCAGAAGGTAGACCCGTCTTCCCGTCTTCGACTGGCTTGGCTTCGTAAGCTGCGGCAGACTTTGCGGTTTTGGCATTTGTACTCATAACTCAATTGTTCCCTCGTAAACTGTTGTTGCTGTACCCGACATCATCACCGGGGACTCCATGTCTTCTCGACTGACGGTCAGAATGCCACCAGCCAACCTGACACTGACCTCGGACTCCAGCAGCCCAAGCATCTGACCAGTGACCACAGCCGAGCAGGCACCAGTACCGCAAGCCAAGGTCTCACCAGTGCCGCGCTCAAACACTCGCAGCTGAATATTCCGAGGGGTTTCAATTTGCATAAAACCCACGTTCACACCTTCCGGAAAGTCCGGGTGCGATCCAAACGCCTCCCCAATCTCTGTTACGGCAGTATTAGCCAAGTCTTCAACAATTATTACCGCATGGGGGTTTCCCATGGAAAGCGCACTGAACTTGAGGGTTTGCTGTTCGCCGGCTATTGTCAGCTGGCACTGGTAGGTCAGGCACTCCGATACGGCTGAAAAGGGGATTTTTTCCGGTTTAAACTCCGGTAGCCCCATGTTAACTGTAATGCTGCCATCAGGGCTGCTCTGGATACTTAGAAGCCTGTTGGTCGTCTTCACAGACACCGGATTATTGTTGCTCAGGCCTTTTTCCCGAACGAAAGCGGCGAAACAGCGGGCACCATTGCCACAGTGCTCCACCTCAGTCCCATCCACATTGAAAATGCGATAATTAAAGTCAGCCTCTGGCACGTCCGGCGGCTCCACCAGCAGCATTTGGTCGAAGCCGATACCGAAATGGCGATCGGCGAGGTGGCGGATCTGTGCGGAATTGATCTGAACTTTCTGGTTGATTCCATCAACCAGTATAAAATCGTTTCCCAGGCCATGCATTTTGGTAAAGGCAATCTGCATTGCGGTCAGCCAGAAAAGGGTAGCAGTTTAGTTCAGCCCATATTGTCGGATGTAAATGAATTTCTTATAGCAGTCAGGAGGTTAATTTTACACTGAAATCAAACTACCGGAGGGCTTTGCATGTAGTTGACTTGTCTGAATCTCAATTTCTAGTGCCCATGATTGTTGGTTTGAGGCAGAGCTTACTGTCGGAGCTGCTAAGAAGGTAAACAGGTTTCTGCCGCCATTTGAACCGAGATGTCTTCACGCTGGCGAACCAACTGATGGGAGGAACCATCCACCATGATCTCTGCTGCCCTGCCTCTGGAGTTGTAATTGGAGCTCATGACAAAGCCATAGGCACCAGCAGAACGCACTGCCAGTAGATCTCCTGCAGACAGTACGAGTTGTCTCTGCTTGCCGAGAAAATCGGCTGACTCACAAACTGGCCCTACCACATCATATAGCCGAGGCTCACCCCTCTTGCACTTCACTGTTGTGATGTCATGCCATGCGTTATAAAGGGCTGGTCGCAATAGGTCATTCATTGCCCCATCAACTATAGCAAAATTCTTGTGTTGGGTGCATTTAAGGTACTCGACCCGGGTGACAAAAATCCCTGCATTAGCCGCAATGGAGCGTCCAGGTTCAATCAGTAGTGTCAGATTACGCTCACCTAGACGCTTGCTTGCCGCCACCATCAAGTCCGAGGGCAGCGGCGGTCGTTCGTGACCATAAATCACACCCAGCCCGCCTCCCATATCGAGATGGCGCAGGAGAATTCCCCGACCTGCGAGTTCATCCACCATGATCAGCAAGCGATCAATGGCATCAAGAAAGGGGTCAATACTGGTCAATTGAGAGCCAATGTGGCAATCAATGCCAATCAATTCAATGCCGGGCATTTCAGCTGCTTTGGTATAGGCATCCAAGGCTTCGTCGCTGGCAATGCCAAACTTGTTTTCCTTCAGCCCCGTAGAGATATAGGGATGGGTGCCAGCGTCCACATCCGGATTGACTCGCATGGAGACAGGAGCCCTCAGGCCGTGGGTTCTGGCAATTTGATCAACACGTTCCAGCTCTGCCGTGGACTCTACATTGAAGCAAAGAATTCCAGCCTCCAGCGCAGCTTCAATTTCCACCACAGTTTTGCCAAGCCCAGAAAAGATGACCTTGTGCGGCTCACCGCCCGCCGCCAGTACTCTTTGTAGTTCCCCACCTGACACAATATCGAATCCAGAGCCCAAGCGTGCCAGCACATTGAGCACAGCAAGGTTGGAGTTTGCCTTCACGGCATAGCAGATAAGGTGTGGCGTGCTATGCAGTGCTTGCTGATAAATCTGGTAATGATGCTCAAGGGCAGTGCGTGAATAAATGAAGCAAGGGGTGCCGTAGGTACTGGAAAGATAGGGGACTGCCACCTCCTCAGCATAAAGTGTTCTGCCTTGATAATTGAAGGGATTCATGATCGCCTCATACGACTGGCATTTTGGTTGGTGTATCTAGCCATTAAAGCTGGCACTCTGCACCTGATCCGGGCGTGTCAAACCGCCTTTTTGACCACAACCTGCAATAGAAACTGCCAGCAAGGCTATGACTAGCAACAGGCGCAGGGATAAGTTGGAACGGCTTAGTTGGAGATGCTTCATGATCTGTTCTCTTTCATCGAGATTTGGTAGTTTCAATTATAACGTTGGGAATGGTCATAATCACAGTTGACCAGATGGAATCTGCGACAATTTCAGCCTGATCAGACTTTTACAGTCTGATAGACTAATTCCCAGATTTTGCGGTATTAAGTCAACAATCTGTCGATTTAATTGGGCTGATTTAGTTGATGGGATCATTCTCCATCATATAAGTTTCGTCCTTGATCAACTCACATAGGCTTAGAATAAGCTGGTCCGACAGTCTGATCCTCAGTGCCTCGCCAACATTAAGAAAAGGAAAGTGCCGCCATTAAATCCTCATGTTCAAAGGCAGAGGCCATGCGATCTATCTCGGCTGAAGACAAACCTAGTCGAGCGGCTTCTTCGCGCCAAGTACTCACTGCCATACCGACTTCGGCAGCAATTTCGTGCGCTTTGTTTTGATCCAATTCAAAATATTTCACTACGCTCATCGCCAGATCCAGCGAAGCTACATCATTATCAATATCTATTTTCGTTGTCAGCACGCGTGGTTTGATATCTGTGGGTACCGGATTGAGATCATAGGCCGGGGCCAATTGCCAACCGTCTGGACCAGCATAAAGGAAAGCGTGATTTCGTAAATGATCATCGGTGTTAGAGATCAGTATACTGAAAACGATTCGTCGCCACAGGTTATGCATGTCTTGGTTAGGTCTGGCACCATACCGACGAAGCACATCAACAAACTCCAGATAACTGCGTGACTCATTATCGCTGGCTCCAAGCATACTCATGGCTGAAAGAAATGGAATACGTTCGTCTTGCGCTCGGTCGAATCTACGAGAGAGTAATATCGGTTTTTTTAATACATGTTCAATTCGCCAGTCGGGCACTGGAATACCTGACTTTTCCGCAAGGCTGAGGGCAACCCCTTCCCAGAGAACTATATTGATTTCATCATTCTTGTGTGGAAACTTGGCAATGACGAGATTCCCGTCCCGGTCCCTAACAGAAGCCTTTGGTCTTGCACCACCCAATGATGAGCCAGGGGCCAGTAGCAGGCGTAAATCCCGCTCGCTATCTGTATCGCCAACGACATTCTCCGCAGCCGATAGCAATTGTGGCAGATCAATCAGTGGTGGAATGCGTACTTTTTTACCTCTGGAAAGAAACGGACCGCCCTTATGATTGGCAAAGCGCAGGCTTCCCTGACGGGCTTCATCATCAACCTCCAGCAAATAGTCAATTTCCATCAAAGTGCGTGGTTTCTCTTCTACTCGCTCAGCTCGTCGTCGTTCAACCCTGCGCATTAGAGCCCGTCCCCAACGGTCAGGGGCTGAGTCACTAATGGCACCAAAAAGGGCCTTATCTGCTGGGGTATGAAAGGGCCCTGGACCAAGCGTGAGGATCGGCTCCAGAGCAAAACGATTAGCATTTGCAAGCCAACCCGCGTCGTATTCGAAGGAGGCACTTTCTCTACCCTTGCGCACACGCGACCATAATCGACCAGCCAAACGCGGCATTACGCCAGTATCTA
>JAPORB010000104.1 GCA_026710425.1 Gammaproteobacteria bacterium | reverse complement strand
CTTCACATGGCTTACTGGCTGCCTGAAGATAGACGAAATTCGGCTTGAAGCTGTTATAACGTCAGCAGAAAGAAAATACATGAGGTCAGGACATCTGAACTTTGATTGTTCTGCTGATTTCGAGACACTGCCACCCCCATACCATTTAGATTTAAGAGGTTAAAATTGAAAACCAGAAATTATCCCTCCAACCGAAATGTGAAAAATCATAGCGTATGTGGCATCTTGCTGTTTACCCTCAGTATTATCCAGTTCAGCCTGCTCCAAGCTGAAGGTGGAAGAACTCCCGTCTATGCCCGACATGGCATGGTGTCAAGTGCGTCACGGCTGGCATCCGAGGTCGGTGTAGAGGTTCTCGGAAATGGTGGCAATGCAGTTGATGCGGCAGTAGCTACTGCTTTTGCTCTTGCAGTCACTTGGCCAACTGCCGGCAATATTGGTGGCGGAGGTTTCCTTGTTTACCACAGCGATACTGGTGAGTTTACGAGCTTTGACTTTCGTGAGAGAGCTCCGCTGGCAGCCACCGAGCGCATGTATCTGGGGCTGGATGGGCAGATAGTCGATGACTCCAATCACTCGGGTCCGTTGGCTGTGGGAGTTCCCGGCACTGTCGCCGGATTATGGTTGACCCATCAGAGATTGGGCTCCTTACCATGGTCCGAATTGGTCGAGCCAGCCATAAAGCTTGCTAGAGAGGGTATACCCATCACCTACGCTCTGCAAACCGGTTTTGTCCGCAATGCAGATCGCTTTCGTCAATACCCAGCCTCTGCCAGAAAATTCCTGCGATCAGATGGATCCTTTTTTATGTTGGGTGACACCTGGTTTCAGCCAATGCTGGCCCACACCCTGGAACTGATACGCGACAATGGGGCTGACGGGTTTTATCGGGGTGAGAATGCACAGCGATTTGTCCATTATATGGCCTCCATTGGTGGGTTGATTACCGAGGAAGATCTTGACCGATACGAAGCCATAGAAAGAGAACCAATTCTTGGTAGCTACCGTGAATATGACATCATAAGCATGCCGCCTCCGAGTTCCGGTGGGGTGGCACTGGTGCAGATGCTCAATATTTTGGAAGGATACGATCTGGCGGCATTGGGTCACAATTCTGCCGATTATCTACATGTTCTTACCGAAGCCATGCGTCGAGCTTATGCCGACCGAGCGCAACATCTGGGAGATCCTGACTTCAATGAAGCCATGCCTCTGGAGCGTCTTCTGTCCAAAGACTATGCCGCTCAATTGCGTGCCGGTATTGATATGGCTCAAAAGTCCGAGAGTAGCTCGCAGCAGATTGGTCAGCCTTATGAGTCAGAGGAGACCACCCATTTTTCGGTAGTTGACGGAGAAGGTAATATCGTCAGTATGACCTACACTCTTGAATACGGCTATGGTTCGGCCATCGTAGTTGAAGGAGGTGGCTATCTTCTTAACAATGAACTGGGTGACTTCAATGCCGTACCTGGATTAACTGATGAAGAGGGGTCGATAGGTACTGCTCCCAACCTCATAGCACCAGGAAAGCGTCCACTCTCAAGTATGACACCAACAATAGTTGCGCAGGATGGCAGGCCAATATTTGCTGCCGGAAGTCCTGGCGGCAGAACTATCATCAATACCACTTTACAAATCATTCTCAACATCATCGATCATGGCTTCAACATAGCCGAGGCCATTGAGGCAGGACGCATCCATCATCAGTGGTTGCCGGATCTCACCAATGTCGAAACCTTGGGATTTTCACAGGACACGCTGAATCTATATAAAAGTAAAGGCCACGCAATCAGCCAGCAAGGTTCGCAGGGAGCTGCTATGGGAGTCTATTATGACCGGGATAGTGGTTATTTTCTGGGTGCCTCAGATTCCCGTCGTGGCGATGCAGCAGCGGTTGGCTACTGATGATTGAGCGGATTATCCAAGAGCAAGTAATGTTAGGCATTAAGGCAAGAGGTAAATTACGATGAACTGGATTTTGTCGTCGCTAATGTCAATACGGTGGATATTGATTTTAAGTCTGCTGACCATGTTCTTATCCCAGACTTTTGCCGAACAGCAAAGAGGCGAAACCGCTCCCGCTTATCAGCAATTCATCGGTGACTGGGCACTGGTCAGTTACATAACCTTTCCCGAAGACGGTGAGGCCCAGGACATGCAGTACATCGGGTACCTCAGTTACGACAAATTTGGCAATATGGCCGGTTTGGGTATGCTCAAGGATTTTCCCGAGCGCGCCTCTGCCAGTAAAGAACCTGTAAGAGGTGGTTTTGCCTATTGGGGATCAGTATCGGTAGACGAGTCTGGTGGTAGGGTCATTCATCATGTGGAAGGTTCACCCATGGCGGCTCGATGGGTGGGTGGTGACAATATACGCTACTACGAGTTTGTAGACGATCTGTTGAAACTTTCCCTCAAGGATTCCAGCAATCGAATTATTGCTACTCTGACTTGGCGTAAACTTCGTTAGCGCTCGGTTCATTTCAATGACTACTACGCTAGATAGTGCGCTTTTTCAGCGATTGCGTAGTACGTTGAAGGGAGATGTCTACGTCGATGATTTCAGTCGTGGCCGCTATAGCACTGATGCCTCCATTTATCAGATTATGCCGCATGCTGTAGTTGTTCCGAAGGATGAGGAAGATGTGGAAGCAGCCTTACAGACTGCGGTGGATGCAGGATTGCCAGTCTTACCGCGGGGTGCTGGCACCTCCCAGAATGGTCAGGCTATCGGTGAAGCCTTACTGATCGATACCACGCGCCACCTAAACAGGATTCTGCAGTTCAGCCCCAAGGAGAAAACGGTTTGCGTACAACCGGGTCTGGTGCTGGATCAGCTTAATCGCTTTCTGAAACCGCATGGCCTGTTCTATCCCGTGGATATCTCTACGGCCAATCGCGCCACTCTGGGTGGCATGACCGGCAATAATAGCTGCGGGGCTCGCTCAATCCGTTACGGTAATATGGTCCATAACGTGCGGTCGCTAGAGGCATTGCTGGCTGACGGATCATATGCCCATTTTGGTAAACATAACGGTGAGACATTCACGCAAGCAACCAATCAGCCGTTGTTGCGGAAACTCAAAGCCCTTGGTAAGCGGGAAGCTGATGAAATTCGGCAGTGCTTCCCCGATCTTCTGCGCAGGGTAGGTGGCTACAATATTGATGCACTCATGGATGACAGTCCGAACTATGGTCATTTGCTAGTAGGATCCGAAGGAACCCTTGGATTCTTTCAACGTATTCACCTCAATCTGCAGCCGCTTCCCAAACACAAGGTGCTTGGTGTCTGCCACTTTCCCACTTTTTATTCAGCTATGGAAAGCACACAACACATTGTAAAACTGGACCCAACCGCAGTAGAACTGGTTGATCGAACCATGATCGATCTGGCTAGGGACATTCCGTTGTTTGCATCAACTGTGGATCGCTTCGTAACAGGTCAACCTCAAGCCCTGTTGCTGGTGGAGTTCGCTGGTGATAATCAGGAAAAACAGCTGAACAGCTTACATCGGTTGCAGGAGCTAATGGCTGACCTCGGCTATGCCAATGCGGTGGTAGAAGCGACGGACATTGGATTCCAGAATGCAATTTGGGAGGTACGCAAGTCTGGACTGAATATCATGATGTCCATGAAAGGTGATGGCAAACCGATTTCCTTTATCGAGGATTGTGCGGTAAGGCTGGAGGATTTGGCGGAATATACCCGGCGTTTGATCGAGGTATTTAAAAAGCATGGTACTACTGGCACCTTCTATGCTCATGCTTCTGTTGGCTGTCTACATGTCCGTCCCATCCTCAATATGAAAGAGCAGTCCGGAGCCGAAAAAATGAGGGCTATTGTTGAAGAGACGCTTGAACTGGTGCGTGAATATAAGGGTTCTCACTCAGGAGAACATGGCGATGGTATTTCTCGATCTGAATTTCATAAGTCCATGTTTGGTCAGCGCATGGTACAAAACTTTGAAGAGGTAAAAAATCTGTTTGATCCCGAACGAATCTTTAATCCGGGCAAGATTGTGAATCCCTCCAAAATGGATGATCGCAGTCTCATGCGGTTTGCTCCTGGTTATGCACCAATTGCCATGGAATCCCGGCTGGACTGGTCTGCGTGGCAGGGATTTGATCGTGCAGTGGAGATGTGTAATAACAATGGTGCCTGCCGCAAAATCACAGCAGGTACAATGTGCCCCTCATACAGAGTAACCATGGATGAGCAGCATCTCACCCGTGGTCGCGCTAATACCTTACGGCTTGCTATCACTGGACAGCTTGGCATAAACGCCTTTACTTCCAAGTCTATGTATCAAGCCATGGATTTATGCGTGAGTTGCAAAGGCTGCAAGCGAGAGTGTCCTACTGGTGTTGACATGTCCCGTATGAAAGCAGAGTTCCTCTATCATTATAGAAAGCAACATGGTGTACCACTGAGGGAAAAACTATTTGCCTATCTGCCACGTTATGCCCATCGTCTGCGCCGGTTCAGTTTTTTTATGAATCTCCGGGATACACTGCCTGGAGCTGCCGCTTTATCTGAAAAGCTGCTGGGACTGAGCGCACAAAGGACCTTACCAATCTGGCGATCAGATCATTTTGTAAATTATGCATGCAAAAGTAGCTCTGCAAAACTTACTGAACTCCTTGATCAGGAGAAGAAAGTTCTGGAGGAAAGGCAAGTTGTATTGCTGATAGACACATTTAACTCTTGTTTTGAGACAGAGAATGCACATGCCGCTCTGGCAGTGCTCACTGCTGCCGGTTATCGGGTATATTGCCCGCAGGCGGCTGACAACCAGCGGCCTCTGTGTTGTGGACGCACCTTCTTCAGTAATGGCTTGCTGGATGAAGCTAGCATTGAAGCAGAGAGGACATTAAGTACTCTAAAGCCATTTATTGAGCGCAATATACCAATTGTCGGGCTGGAACCTTCCTGTCTGCTGACTCTGCGGGATGAATATCCAGCACTGCTACCAGGCGATGCAAGTTCGGCCCTTGCCAGACAGTCATTTTTGCTTGAGGAGTTCCTTTGGCAGGAATATGAACGGGGCCAACTCAGGCTGGAATTTCAGCCACTTGCCAAAGAAAGAATCCTAGTTCACGGACACTGTCATCAGAAAGCATTTGCGGCAATGAGTTCGGTAGAAAAGTTGCTCGGCCTGATACCAAGTGCAAAGGTCAGTGTAGTTGATTCCAGCTGCTGCGGAATGGCAGGTTCATTTGGTTATGAGGCCGAGCATTACGAAAGCTCTATGGCCATGGCAAAACTGAGTCTTCTGCCCGCCATAGAGCAGGCTGATGAGGCGACTTTGCTGGTAGCCGATGGCACCAGCTGTCGAAGCCAGATACTGCATGGCAGCGGACGAGAGGCTTTGCATGCGGCGCGTGTACTACAGATGGCTTGTAAATCAACGCAGCCAGAGACATTTTAAGGTGGCCTATCCATGGCAAGGCTTAAATATGTCAGTGTGCATGCTATGGCCAAACAAACAGCCCTTGCAATGAGTGTGTTGGGTCTGATCGCTGGCGTGTTTTACAGTTTTGGCGGCTTCCTACAGGAATTAGCAACCAACTCTCTCAATACTGGCACGGCATTGGCCTTTCTTGCTTTACCAGGAATGCCGCTTCTTTTTGCCGGATGTGGGTTATGCCTTGGGATACTGATCGCCTTCGTCAATAACACTGCAACTTGTTTGCTGTTGAAAAGGCAGACAAAAATGAAAGATTGAGGTACCTAGTTCAATGAAAAAAGTGCTAGTCACCGGCAGCGCAGGTCATCTTGGTGAAGCATTGGCCTGGACATTGACAAAGCGCAACATCGGCTGCATAGGAATTGATATCAAACCATCAACCTTCACCACTATTGAAGCATCAATCAATGACCGGGAGTCTGTATGTCATGCTATGAGGAGAGTGGATACAGTATTCCATGCAGCGACCCTGCATAAGCCGCATATAATTACCCATAGCAAACAGGACTTTATTGACACCAATATCACCGGTACCGAGATACTGCTAGAAGCTGCTATCGAAAGCAAAGTCCAACGATTTATATTTACCAGCACTACCAGCACTTATGGCCATGCCATGAGTGCACCAAAAGGTAAACCAGCCATATGGGTGAACGAAAACCTTGTTCCTCTAGTGAAGAACATCTATGGTGCAAGCAAACTGGCTGCTGAGAACCTTTGCAGGCTTGCTCACAAGGAGAGTGGACTTAATTGTCTCATTTTGCGTACCTCTCGATTCTTTCCTGAAGAAGATGATTCCGCTATCGTACGCTCTGGATTCAGCGCAGATAACAGCAAGGCTAACGAGTTTCTCAACCGTCGGGCAGAACTGTCTGATATAGTGGAGTCTCATCTTTGCGCTGCCCGGCGGGCAGAAGACATTGGATTTGGGCTTTATATTATCAGTGCGACATCTCCTTTCAATCGGTATGATCTGAATGAGCTTAATCAAGATGCAATGAAAGTGGTCAAAAGATACTTTCCTTATTATGAGGAAATCTATGGCAGACTGGGCTGGTCAATGACAGGGCGGCTTGATCGTGTCTACGACAACTCAAAGGCGCAGCAGGAGCTTGGCTGGCAACCACATTACAGTTTTGAGACTGTGCTTGATGGCTTGCGTAAAACCGGAACCTTACCCAGATCAGATGTCACCAGTTTTGTTGGTACTAAGGGCTATCATGAGAAGACTTTCTCGAATGGTCCCTTTCCGGTCTAGCACTGCAGATAATATCAATCTAGGGTCGAAGGAGATAGGCTGAAATGTTTACTTGGGTAAACACGCGTCAGTCTTGTTTTGGCAGTGTAGGTAGCTTAATTACAGATAATTTATTTCAATCCTTGTTTGAGTTCACCTGATCTTGTGAGCTATGTGCGATCTCCTGAATGCGGCTTACGAGTGAGCGCAAGCCATTACCTCTTGTAGCAGAGAGATGATTCATTAAGTCAAGTTCATTGAAATATTGCTCAATATCGAAGTCGAGAATCTCTTGAGGTGTTTTGTTGTTGAACGCGGCGCGTACGATGTACAGTAGACCTTTTACGATAAATGCATCACTGTCTACAGCAAGCTGCAGTCTTCCGTTTGTCATGTGCTCGTCGATCCAGGCATTGCTCTGGCATCCATGCACAAGTCTGTCGGCTGTGCGCTTGCTGGCAGGCAGTTCCGGCAGGTCCTTGCCAAGGTCGATAATGTACTTGTAACGATCCTCCCAGCTGTCGAAAAACCCGAGGGTATCCCTGATGTCATCGCTGCTGATGGTCTGGTTTTCGGAGTAAGTGCTCATAAAGTAACGCCTGCAAGTAATGCTTGTCAGGGCTAGTTTTTTTCGAGAGGTGAAAGATAAGGGTGGGAAAAGGTTTTAAGTTCAGGAGAACATACCGGTCTCTAGCTGCGCTTCTTCCGACATCATCTCGCGGCTCCATGGCGGATCAAGTACCAGATCGACCCGCACTTCCCTGACATTGGGGACCCTACCCACGCGCACTCTAACGTCGCTAACAAGCACCGGGCCCATACCACAACCGGGAGCGGTAAGCGTCATGTCGATGGAAACCCGACAAGAGTCCTGTTCAATATCAACCTTGTAAATCAATCCGAGGTTAACCAGGTCCACCGGAATCTCGGGATCATAGACAGTGTGCAGTGCTTCCCATACCTGCTGCTCATCAATCTTGCCATCTGGACGCGGTTCAAATTCAAGCTTAACAGGCTCCAGTCCAAGAGCATCTGCATCAAGACCATCCACTCGAATCATGTTACCTAGGTGAATGACTGTGTAACTGCCCCCCAGTGATTGAACAAGCGTGACGAAGGTACCAGAGGGAATCGTTACTTCATCGCCCACTGGAACCAGCCTGCCTGGACAGTCCTTGGTCGTGGTTAGAAGTGTTCTTTCTTTACCGGTCATAGGTATTTGGCCCTCAAGGCCCTTCGATATCGAAACTTTCACCGCAGCCACAGGCAACGCTGACATTAGGATTGTTGAATTGAAGATTGTTGTTGACCCCCTGTTGCACCATATCTAACTCAGTGTTGCGCAGGTAGGGAAGGGAGACGGCATCGATAAATAGGGTCAGTCCAGCACAGGCAGTGACCGTGATATCCCCGTCACGCGGTGCGTTGACTTCCTCCATCACGTACGAATATCCGGTGCAGCCACTTTCTTTTACACTCAGTCTGACGGCCGACATTCCTTTTCCCTGTACCTGTTTCAATAGGTGGGCAGCGGCTGCTTTGGTAACCGATACAGCAGGTCTGGTCTCTTCATTAATGTCGAATATTTCCACAGTCATGGTCTTGTCCAATTGAGTCGTTGGTCGGTGTTTCATTTTAAATCGTGTTACGTGAACAGTGTCTGTATTTTTTCCAATCCGGAAAACAGCGCATCGACTTCTTCATGCGTATTATAAAGACTGAACGAGGCTCGAGCCGTACCTGGCACATCAAATCGTGACATCAGCGGCTGAGCACAATGATGTCCTGTGCGGATAGCAATTCCCTGTTGATCCAGCAAGGTCCCAAGATCTTCCGGGTGTGTGCCTTCAAGCAGAAAGCTGAACACACTTATGCGATTGCAATCAGGGCCAAGTCTTTGTAGTCCGGGTACTGATTGGGCCAACTCATCACAGCGAGCCAGTAGTTGCGCTTCATGATCTGTAGCAGCTTTGCGGTCTATACCCTGCAGCCACCGGACAGCTGCAGCAAGACCGATCACCCCGGCTATATGTGGGGTACCCGCTTCAAATTTAAATGGAAGATCATTGAAGGTAGTTCCCTCAAAACTGACTCGCTGAATCATCTCACCTCCACCGTGAAATGGCGGCATGTTTTCCAATAATTCGCGTCGACCCCAGAGTGCGCCAATGCCGGTAGGCCCGAACAACTTGTGACCTGAAAAGGCATAGAAGTCGCAGCCTAATTCTGTCACATCAATCGGCCAGTGGGCGACTGCTTGTGCACCATCCACTAGGGTGAGAGCACCAGCTTCTCTAGCCAGTTTGGCTATCTCTTTGACTGGATTGATGGTTCCTAATGCATTGGATACCTGATTGATGGCGACCATCTTTACCCGCCCATCAAGCAGGGTTGTGTAGGCATCCATATCAATTATGCCGTCATCGCTGACCTCAATGGGGACCACCTCAGCTTTGCATTCAGCACAAATCAGTTGCCAGGGGACTATGTCAGAGTGATGTTCCAAGGTCGAAACCAATACCCGATCCCCAGCTCGGAGTGAGCTGCGTCCCCAGCTGCTGGCCACCAAGTTGATCGCTTCGGTCACGCCTCGCACCCATATGATCTGATCATGATTAGGACTGCCAATAAAATCTGCCACCACTTTGCGACTCTCTTCAAAGGCCTCCGTGGCACGGCTGCTTAGGCAATGAGCTCCGCGATGTACATTGGCATTGTCAAAGCTGTAATAACGGGTAATGGCATCAATAACCACTTGAGGCTTTTGTGTGGTTGCAGCATTATCAAGATAGATCAGGGGCTGGTTATTCACTTGCTGGTGCAAGGCTGGAAATTGTGCTCGCACGGCGGCCACATCAAATGCAGACGGAGAACTTTGCGCTTGGGCCGTCGCCATGCTCATAGTTCGCCACCAATATGGCGGGTGAGGACCGCTGCCTTTGCCGATCCGGCCTGTGCTTCTCCAACTGAACCGAAATAATGCTTCAGTAGCGGTTTAAGGTAGTGGTGCAAGGATTCAATGGCATGGCTTTCCAGCAAAGAATTGATGAAGCCATAACTCAGTAGCACCTTCGCTTCGTCTGCCGGGATACCTCGGGTTTCCATGTAGTGCAGCATGGCATCACTGAGTTGGGCAACGGTTGCCCCGTGGGCGCATTGCACATCATCCGCATAAATTTCCAGTTCCGGTTTGGTGTTGACCTCAGCATTGGCACTGGTCAACAGATTCTTATTGCTCAGCTCGGCACGAGTATTCTGAGCATTCGGGTGAATATGAATCCTTCCATTGAACACGGCCCTGGCACGGTCACCGACAATGCCGCGAAAATTTTCATCCGTGGTGCATTCTGGAACAGCATGTTCGATGCAGGTGTGGTAGTCGACATGCTCCTGCTCGCGTAGTAGATAAACTCCGTCGAGTTGGCAATGAGCACCGCTACCCTGATGGTTGATGGCTATGTCTATTCGCTTAAGTTTACCGCCCACAGCCAAATGGAAACTTTCCAGGGTGGAGTTCCGTTCAAGCCGCGCATGCACCCCGCCAATATGCATTGCCTCGCCCGATTCCAGATGCAACCGGCTATGATTGAGTTTTGCATCAGGTGCCAGATTCAATTCGCTGATACTATTGGTAAATGCACTAGCAGAGCCGCTGAAATGCTCGATCAGAGTGGCCTCGCTTTGCGCCTCTGCTAGCACTAGCAGGCGGTGGTTGGTAATGTAGCAGCTACTGGCATTGCTGGTGTGCCAGACTATCTGCACTGGATGTTGTGACCGACAGTTGGCCCGAACCCGGAGCAGCACCCCCTCGCTGAGTGCGGCATCGTTCAGCATTGCAAATAAAGGTTTGCTGTCGACCAGTGCAGTACCCAAATGCTCGGTGATCAGATCGGATTGCTCCTGGCTGGCATTGGAAAATCGCACCAGCTCCAGGCCGGAATCTTCAGCGGTGAGTGAGGACAGATCTTCTCGCCAGTGACCATTCACAAAGACCAGCAGGTTTCCGGTCAGTTTTGGCAAGTCAAGTGCCAGCTCTGTGGCACTGGCCTCGCTGGCAGGCGCAGGTGTGAACTCCTGCTGCAGTGGATGAAGTGATGTGTATTTCCAGTCCTCGTATTTGCGTGTAGGCAGTCTGCTATTGTACCAAGCAGCACGACCGGCAAGACGCCGTGCTTGCAACCATTCTGGAACAGAAGGTCGGGAATTTAACTGAGGTGTGAGCAAGTCGGTCATCAGGCAACCTCTTTTTCCAGCCAGCTGTAACCTTTCGCTTCTAGCTCCAGTGCCAACGACTTGTCACCAGACTTGATGATGCGTCCATCGGCCAGCACGTGGACATAGTCCGGCTCAATGTAATTGAGCAGACGTTGATAGTGTGTTATTAGGAGGATAGCGCGGTCATCATTGCGCATGGCGGTTACGCCTTGAGCAACTACCTGCAAAGCATCAATGTCGAGTCCACTATCGGTTTCATCAAGAATGCACAATGTTGGCTCCAGCAACATCATTTGAATCAGCTCATTGCGCTTCTTTTCTCCGCCCGAGAATCCTTCATTCACTCCTCGTTTCAGGAATGAATGGTCTAGACCAACTGCCGAGCAGGCTTCCCGCGCCTTGCGCATAAAGCTCACCGTATCACAGTTTTCCTCGCCACGGCCCTCTCTGACGGCATCAACGGCTGCCTTGAGAAATTCCATATTGCTGACTCCAGGAATTTCCACTGGGTACTGGAAGGCCAGAAACAGGCCCAGATGGGCGCGTTCCTCTGTCTCCAGTTCCAACAGGTTCTGGCCCTTGAAGTCGACACTGCCGCTGGTGATTTCGTATCCTGGCCGACCTGACAGCACATGGCCTAGGGTGCTCTTGCCAGAGCCGTTGGGGCCCATGATGGCGTGCACCTCACCGGACTTGATTTCCAGGCTGAGCCCGGTGAGGATAGTCTTGTTGCTTACGTTGGCCCGCAAGTCTGTGATATTCAACATGTAGTCAGCCTCCTGAGCATAACAAACATTGGAATCTAGAAATGTTATGTTGATTTCTTTGGTAATGTTGACCATTCCATGTTTTGGCAATGGCTTACCAATAGTGCTGCTGCCAACAGACCTTGCAGACTGAAGCGAACGATTGCGCCGCTAGCCCACAGAACCTTCCAAGCTAACTTCCAGCAGCTTGCCAGCTTCAACTGCGAACTCCATTGGCAGTTCTTTAAAGACTTCCTTGCAAAATCCGTTGACAATCATCGAAACTGCTTTCTCAGGATCCAGGCCGCGCTGCTGACACAGGTAGAGTTGGTTATCACTGACCTTGGAAGTAGTTGCCTCATGCTCAACTATGCCCGAAGGATTTTTGCTTTCTATGTAAGGAAAAGTATGAGCCCCACACTTATCACCTATCAGTAGGGAATCACACTGAGTGTAGTTGCGTGCTTCGGTGGCTGTTGGGCCAATTCGGACAAGACCACGGTAGGCATTACTGCTTTGTCCGGCCGAGATGCCTTTGGAGATTATTGTTGAGCGGGTGTTCCTTCCCAAGTGAATCATCTTGGTGCCGGTATCTGCCTGTTGATGATTGTTGGTCAGGGCTACGGAGTAAAACTCACCCACACTGTTATCGCCACGGAGAATACAGCTGGGGTATTTCCAGGTAACAGCAGAGCCTGTTTCGACCTGAGTCCAGGATATCTTGGCATTGCTTTGGGCCAGGCCTCGTTTGGTTACGAAGTTGTAAATTCCTCCCTTGCCATCGGCATCCCCGGGATACCAGTTCTGTACCGTAGAATACTTAATCTCTGCATGGTCTAGTGCCACTAGCTCGACAACAGCAGCATGTAGTTGATTTTCATCGCGCATTGGAGCTGTACAGCCTTCCAGGTAACTGACATGGCTGCCTTCATCGGCAACTATGAGTGTGCGCTCAAATTGTCCGGTATTGGCCTCGTTAATGCGAAAGTAAGTGGACAATTCCATGGGACAACGCACATTTTTGGGGATATAGACGAACGAGCCATCGCTAAATACTGCGCTGTTGAGGGCTGAATAGAAGTTATCTTTGCGCGGAACTACACTGCCAAGGTGTTTTCTAACCAGATCCGGGTACTGCTGCACCGCTTCGGAGATTGAGCAGAATAGCACACCAGCCTCCTCCAGTTTTGTGCGGAATGTAGTAGCAACTGACACAGAATCAAAGACAACATCGACAGCCACGCCGGCCAGTGCTTCCTGCTCATGAAGGGGTATACCCAGCTTTTCATAGGTAGCTAGCAATTCCGGGTCGACCTCGTCCAGACTTTTAGGCCGATCTTCCATACTCTTTGGCTGGGAGTAGTAGGAGATGTCTTGGTAATTGATCCGGGGGTAGTGGACATGAGCCCACTCGGGTTCGGCCATTGCACTCCATAGGCGATAGGCTTCAAGGCGCCATTCCAGCAACCAGTCCGGCTCATTCTTCTTTGCTGAGATGAACTGGATAGTCTCTTCATTCAGTCCGGGCGGCAGAGTGTCGGATTCTATGTCGGTGGTAAATCCGGCTTCATAGTCTTTGCTGATAGCCTTGTCAATCTGTTCTTTAGACATGTTCTTTCCAGAGTGCTTGTTAAATGATTTTTTGCTGACGGGCATCAGCTACCATTGTAAGCGGAACGCGGTCAAGATTGATTTGTGCACTGAGTCTGGTGTCCTGATTTTCGGAAATTTCCTTGACTTCGCGACGACTCATTAGATCCTGTAATGAAATTGCATCAAGGAAGTCATGGATCTGTTGACTCAGGTCCGCCCACAAATGATGAGTTAGGCAGGTTTCCCCTTTCTGGCAATCACCGGAACCGCCACAACGAGTGACATCGGGTGTCACATTGACTGCCCCAATGACTTCGGCCACGCTGATCCTAGAAGCTTCGCGGCTCAGCCGATAGCCACCTCCGGGCCCGCGTACACTTTTTACCAAACCGTATTTGCGTAGGCTACAGAACAACTGCTCAAGATAGGAGAGGGAAATGTCCTGGCGCCGGGAAATGCCAGCGAGTGAAATCGGTCCTTTGTCACTGTGAAGTGCAAGGTCCAGCATGGAAGTAACGGCATAGCGGCCTTTGGCATTGAGTCGCATGGTTGAAACCTGAAAATCGACATTAGTAGGTACAAATTCTTACATACCTGACTATTTGAGTCAAGTATTTTATTTGTACTTTTAGAATATTGACAAAGTTAACTTTTCGGAAGGTCTTATGCGGGGGCTGAAGCTGTCATCAATTGGACATCGACAAGGCGAATAATTGTTCTTTGTGGCTACCTGCCCTCAAGAGAGTGATTTTTGCATCATAGGATACAGTACTACCAACATACTACACATAACTCCGACTTTTTCATCACCCATACTGCCAGTTATCCGCAATTAACTCTTTGGTTTTGAATGCCCTGACTGTCTGCATCGCAATCATTAAAATCTTCGTTCCTATCCACGTCAGTTTGGTGCCAGGAACTGATTGTCTT
>JAPORB010000005.1 GCA_026710425.1 Gammaproteobacteria bacterium | reverse complement strand
TCAACCCAAGGAAAAATCAAAAAATCCCTGGTACAAAATTATTATGGAAAGGAACGGTAAAGCTTTATGCCGCAATAGTGGGAATTAGAGCTTACAAAATCGCACAGTCAAAATCAGAGGAGTGGAAGTATGAGTAGAAAAAGGCCAGTGTCATGTATGGGGAGCTGATAGCGCCTGGATGGTTATTGCGACAGACTAACTGATGCAATGTGGCCGGGTGAAAGTCTAGGCAGAGGGAGTGTCTAATCAACAACTTCTATACCGAGCCTTGCGTCGGTTACTGCGAGAAAGATGTACAAATTCACTGGGTACACTTTACATCCTAAAAATCCTTGCAAGCCTTCTGATTACTGTCTTGAGGCCCTAAGAATGTGGTGAAAACCAAAGGAAGATTTGATTAGCGTACAAAACTTTACATGACTGAAACGCCAGGTCTTACGGCATGTTCAGCCGATTGGTTCTAAATTCCGGCTCTACCGTTGCCACCGAGAAGTTAGCCACTCGCAGCCTTCTTTCTACCAATATTGACCGTCGCTCGGAGATATACTGATCCCTATGTAAGTTCAATATTGACAAACTTATTATAAATCGATAAGTAAAAATTCTGATTGCACTATAAACATCTGCAAAAATAGCATCCGATTATTAAATAGCTTCACAGTTGAAGGAAAAGTAATCCTATCCTGATGGATAGTCTCTGCCACACCTCATAGGCATAGCAATAGAGCTTCCTGCTATTCCATGTTAATTTTTGACCTTTCACTACGAACCAGTCAAGCCCCATTGGATCCTGGTTGGTCACAGCTATGGGACACATGACACATCGATTGAGTTGTTGAATCTCAGCGTAGCACTCAACATTCAAGACTGAGGTCTGTTTCGAGTGGACAACTTCACTGGCTTATACTTTGATAAGAAACAGTGAAGTTACTCAGCAAAATGTAAGCTTAACTAAAATTGAATTTGAAACTTCAAGCATGTTGCATAGGCCAGAAAATCTTCATTCTGTTGAAAAAATAGAATGGATCTGAGTGAACATGAATGTGCCGTAATCTTCTGTCTGTAATTGTCGATCTAGCGTGGGGAGGAAATTACCTGTCTCTGCTCACCAATACCCTCAATGCCAATGCGTATCACATCACCAGGTTGCAGATATTGAGGTGGATTCATAGCATCGCCCACCCCTGCCGGTGTGCCAGTAAATATTAAATCTCCTGGGTGCAGGGTCATAAACTCACTGAGATGACTAAGAATCTCCTTTACGCCAAATACCATGTCGGCTGTATTGCCCTGCTGCCGCATCTCACCATTCACCTCGGACCAGATAGACAGATTCTGTATATTGCTGATTTTGTCCTTGGACACTAGATATGGACCGATAGGTGCAAAGGTATCGGCAGATTTCCCTTTCGTGAACTGACCACCTCGCTCTCTCTGAAATGCCCGCTCCGACACATCATGTCCCGTGGTGTAACCAGCCACATAATTAAGTGCATCGTCTTCGTTAATATAGCTGGCTTGTCGTCCAATGACCACGACCAGCTCTGCTTCATAATCCAGCTTATTACTACCGCGAGGCTGGACGACATTTTCAAAAGGTCCACTCAGAGCCGAGGTGGCTTTCATGAAAGTCAAGGGCTCTGCTGGTAATTGCACTTCCATCTCGGCGGCATGATCAATATAGTTGAATCCAATCGCAACGATCTTGCCGATTCCGGTAAGCGGAATGCCAAGTCTGGGCTCACCGGCAACGACAGGTAGCTGCGTCAGAGGGACGGCCGCAAGTTCTTCCATTGCTGCGTCAGCAAGCGTGTTCGGGGTAATGTCTTCGATCACTGCCGACAGGTCACGGATTCTTCCTTGGGGATCTATCAGGCCGGGTTTTTCACTGCCAACCTCACCATACCTTACCAGGATGAGATCAGCCGCATGGGTCATACTGGGCAATACGCTGAGAATCGAAAGGATATAGATCAGGCGCAGGAATGAATTTTGGATAGGCATGAGGTCCTCGTTTATTCCTTTTGGCTGACACTCGTACCGATAATGCTCAAGGGCCAGCTATAAGTGCACAAAGTTTTGATCCAACTATTGATTACTTTTGATGTGACCCACCAGCCCTCATTTGCCGAGCACGGTTTCCAAGCCGTTACAGACCGTTGTAAGAATCTGCACACGGGCGAATTTCTTGTCATTGCCAGCCACCAAGGTCCATGGTGCCCTAGTGGTACTGGTGTGAGCCACCATATCATTTACTGCCAGTTTGTAGTCATCCCATTTTTGGCGGTTACGCCAGTCTTCCTCAGTAATCTTGTGTTGTTTGCGAATATCCTTTTCCCGATCCCTGAAGCGTTTGATCTGTTCGTCCTTGCTGATATGAATCCAGAATTTACAAAGCATCATGCCATGTTCCAGCAGCTGATCCTCGAAACTGTTGATTTCAGCATAGGCACGACGCCACTCTTCTTCCCGTGCCAATGCTTCCACTCGCTCCACCAGCACTCGCCCGTACCAGGACCGATCATACATAATTAATCTACCAGCCCTAGGTAAATGTCGCCAAAAACGCCAGAGATAGTGGTGTGCCTTTTCCTCGTCTGTCGGTGCCGCAGTAGGAATAACCTGGTACAGTCTTGAATCAATGGCAGAAGTTATCCGTCGCAAGGCACTGCCTTTACCGGCTGCATCCCAACCCTCGAATACCAGTACAGCATTGCGTTTTTTATTATGCATGAGCCAGGCGAGTTGGTTCAGTTTTTTTTGTAGTTTGCCCAAGTGCTCTGAATAGTCTTTGCCTTCGAGCTTTTGTTCAAGATCAACTCTGTCCAGAACGGTAGCATTGACTGATTTTTTGGCCTGCAACTCCCGTAGATTAGGGCCAGGAAATACCGGGACATCAATGCCCTGTTTTTCGTTGTTGGTATTTAGAACCGGTTCCATACGGGAAACAATAGTGTTGCCGGCAGTAAAGTCCCGGTAACGATAATCCGTTGCTTCGATGATGTGCCAGGGTGCCACTCCACTGTCAGTCAGTCGAACAACATGCTCTGATATGCTGGTTAGCTGATCCTGATATTGTGCGAAATCCTGCGACTGGGGTGTCCTCTTTATTAGACCATGGCTATCGTCCTGTTCTAACCGTCGCTGTTGTTCGGTCCGGGATATATGAAACCAGAGTTTGGCAATGATGACATCATCTGCGGTTAGTGCTCTTTCGAAATCGCGAATTCTTGCCAGTTGCTGGTCCAGTTCGGCCATGTTGATGCTGCCGGAGACAGCATCGCCTATCGGTTGCGTATACCATGAACCAAACATTATGCAGATTTTGCCTCTTGCGGGCATATCACGCCAGAAACGCCACATGGGCGGGCGTTGTTTTTCCTCATCACTTTCTTCCCAGTAGGAGCATGTCTGCACATCCCTGTTATCAAACCATCTGTTCAGGCGCACCACCAAATCGCCCTTTCCAGCTCTCTCATTGCCGGAAACCAGGATTATCAGGGAATGCCTAGTTTGTCTAAGTTGTTGTTGCAGCAGCAACAAGGTGTGATGAAGCTCAGGCTCCAAATCATCAAATTCCTTTTTGGACAGACTTCGACCAACTTCAGCAGCTTCGAACATCAGCCATGCCTTCCTTGCAATATCTACCCGGATCAGTATCGTAAAAAATGTATAGTCGGTGTATCAGGTTCTTCACCTGCATTTGAAATATTCATTTTGCAGCAGATTCCCTGCCTTGCCTGCGTGAGCTTTACTCGATGCAGGCAGGTTAGGGAATCACTTCAACAGAGCCTGAGCATGAAATATTCAGTATTAATTGCGATAAGACGCAGTCGATGGCAACTGAGAACCACTTAGGTCCTCTGGGATGCTGCGCTCAGCAATAACTCTATGGGTGAGAGTGCCAATTCCTTCAATACTGGCACTGATGGTTTCACCATCAATCAGGTAGCCGGAACCAGTGGCACGCTCGACCCTTCCAGCCCCGGTACCACCAGATGTGCCACTCTGCAGCACATCACCCGGAAATACCGTGATCAGTGAAGAGGCATACTCAATGAGCTCTGGAATGTTATGGATCATGTCACCCGCTCGCGCTTCCTGGACGGTAACGCCATCGACAACAGTAATTTGATGCAGTCTTTCCATCGGGTCACCGTAAAACTCCTTCGGTACAATCCAAGGCCCATGAGGAGCAAAAGTGTCATGACCCTTACCAACAAACCAGTCCGAACGAACACCATAGCCACCAGGGGGGCGCCCTCCACGATCGGACACATCCATGGCTACCATGTAGCCAAAGACATGATCATAGGCGCGAGTTGCTGACACATATTTGCCCGCCTTGCCGAACACAATGGCCATTTCTACTTCGTATTCGATCTCATCACGACCGAAGGGCATGATGATGTCCTCGCCATCACCGATTACAGCACCGCGAGTCGGTTTCAGAAAGAGGTATGGGACACCACGATTGATTTGCCTCTCGCGGGTGCGGGCAGCCAGTTCATCCTCATTACAACCTTCACAAGCGTGGCTATAAAAATTGACCGCCGCATTCATGATCTTGCTGGGGTATTGAATCGGGGCCATGATGTCTACTTGGTCGACCGGATGCACATACTCTGCCATACTATTATCCAGCAGACCTTCTGCTACCATCCAGTTAACAATTTCATAAATTCTGAACTTCAGGCCATACTCATAGTTTTCAATAAGGTCCAGCATGTCTTCAGGCATGGCCAGCTTGCTGTACTGCCAGCCCAATTCCATGGCCTGGTTGGCCGCATCAAGTTCTACAATCAGTGAATCATCCCGCAACACCAGTCCCACAGTTGGCTTGCCATCGATGGCGAAGGTGCCGACTTTGAATGGCTCTACGGACTCCATGGCCTGGGCCAGGAGGCGGGCTGGACTGGCGGTGAATATTAGGGCCATGACCAGAGTAGAGGTCAGGGAGAACAGGGTTTTTCTTATCATTTCTAGCTCCCGTGCTGGGCACTTTTTACTGACGAATAGCAGTCAAGTTATTGGCTGAATGTTCAAGGGGTTATAAATTTATCTTTATAAGAGGAACTTGTCCAGACAATGTTGATAGCGATCTTGGTCTGGGATTAACCAGACCGGACACCATCGGCAGGTACAATACCAGTCAGCGGTAAGATGTAATGGAACATTGATCTTGCTGTCAGGTTTATCATCCCGGGCTTAGCGAGATTCGTATTCTTTGCAGCCTGATTCTGGTCAATACTCTTCTCACAATACAGAAGTCTCAAGATGACCAGAGACAGAGTTTTTTGCATCAGCAGGCGACTGTTGATTTAATGTCCAGGTGGCAGAAATAACTCCGAGACTCTGGGTCAGCAATCAGCACTGTAGAGCAGAGTTACTATTGACAGCAAGTTGCTTCGTGGCATCCGCAGATTAGCACCAAGGTTTTTACAAACTACTTCGGAACAAAACAATGAATAAAATGTTGAGAGTCCTTATTGTCAAATGGGCATGCTTGCTGTTGGTTGTGACCATCCCGCTGGCCTATGCAGAAAGTGAAGAACAGGAGAGAACGGCGATTCCTGAACCTGTCCGCTTTGTTACCGAACACTCGGGGCAGTTCAATGGCAGCAGAATCGATTACCAGTCCATTGCCGGTGAGACCTTTATCAGGGATCTGGTCGGTGTCCCCAAGGCGACTATTTTCACCTTTGCCTATCTTAAAACCAATCTCAAAGACGGAGAGGTCAGGCCGGTCACCTTTGTTTGGAATGGTGGCCCGGGATCCTCTTCCACCTGGCTGCATATGGGAAGTTATGGCCCAAAACGTGTCGTAGTGCCATCAGATGGTGAACATGCAGGGTTGCCGCCTTATCCTATCGTGGAAGCCCCGGAAACTATCCTTGATGTCACTGATCTGGTCTTTATTGACCCAGTGGGAACTGGTTATTCACGTGCACTGGGAGAGTATGAGGGAAAGGACTTTTGGGGCTTGAATGAGGACGCTAACTCAATGGCTCTATTTATTCAAACTTGGATCGATGAGCAGAACCGTTGGAACTCACCAAAGTTTCTGCTGGGTGAAAGCTTTGGTACTACTCGTGCGGCTGCAGTGGCACAGATTCTTGAGGGTGAACTGTCTATCAGCCTCAATGGCATTTTGTTCATCTCCCAAGCACTGGACTACCAGGGATCTACTCCTTATGTAAGAGACAATATAATCTCCTTTATTACCTATGTACCTACCATGGCGGCTACTGCCCTTTACCATGGCAAGGTCGAGCCTGTGCCAGAAAGTCAGGAAGTGTTTCTAAGGCAGGCTAGAGAATTTGCGGTTAACGAATATCTACCCGCCCTGTTCAAGGGCAACACCATTAGTGCGGATGAGTTTCGTACCGTGCGCGATCGTCTGTCTTACTTCACTGGCTTGAGTGCAGACTACATTGACAAGGCCAATCTGCGCATCCAGGGCAATCGCTTTGCCAAAGAATTGTTGCGGGATGAGGGGCTGGCTATAGGTCGTAGTGATTCTCGCTATATTCAGGATCAGATTGATGATCTGGCTGCCGAATCAGATCGTGATCCTGCTGGCGATGGAATCGGTGCAGCCTATAAGATTGCTCTTCTGTCCTACATTCGGAATGACCTTGCGGTGGACTGGGACCGACAATATCTGAATCCGGCTGATCCAGATTTGAGCCGCAACTGGCGTTGGCGGACGGTACCGGATGACACATCATGGGAGCCGACTTACGTCAATACGGCCCATAAACTTGCCTCAGCATTGCGTATCAATCCGTCCCTCAAGATATTTGTGGCATCCGGTTACTTTGATCTGGTCACACCGTTTTTTGATGCCGAATACACTCTAAACCGTCATGACATCCCGGCTGACAGGGTCAAGTACAAGTACTACCAGGGCGGACACATGATGTATGTTCACGAACCAGCCCGGGTCCGCTTGCTGGAAGAGTCAAGGCAGTTTATCTCCGCCCAAATCCCAGATGGCTAGTCACAGGTCTTTTTCAAAGTGAGGGCTGAACTTGGGGGTCTTTTTCCGTTGCGTTATGCAATTTTCGGCAGCTTCTTCGACTGGCTGAATGCGATCTGCTTTCCTACCAGTGCAAGCATCCACGAGTCAAAGACTCGTTGGATTCTTTGAGTGAGCAGCTGCTATTGTGATCGAAGAAAGAAATTCCAAGTCGGCCTCAAGGGGGGAATCCCCGGCGGGCATACCGTTTTCTGCCAGAATATGTGCCAGCAGTGCAGTGACCTGGGCATTGCCCAGACTGCCCGGCTGGTCCAGCGGCATGTTGTTGGCAATGATCAGATAAAGTGCGGCCGGTGAAGTGCCGGACCAGTTGGTGGTGAATGAGAATCCGGTGAATTCCTGAAGGCTGTGGCAACGGGCACAGTGCTGATCGAATAGACCTTCGCCTCGTTGTGCCTGTTCGGTGGTAAAGATACCATCCAGAGTGTTAGTCGGTATCGACGACTTATGGCAGGCCGCAAATAACATCAGGGCACCAATTCCAAGCCATTTGAACTTGTATTTGGCCATTTCAAAGACGAGGCGGATAGTCGAATTGCAGGGCAGGCGGACATTGGTCTCCTGCTGCCTCGCCACGCACCCAGTCAGATAAAGCCAAGCGTTCTGGATCATCTGCACTAAACCAGCGGCGACCCCCATTATGCATCAAGTCGCCACCAGCTTCAGGATGCAGGGGCTTGTGCAGGAAACGGCTGCTTTCCGGTCGTCCCGGGTCAATCAAGTACAGCAGATCTTCGAAAGACTGCCTAGACTGCGCTTCGGTCCAGTAGCTGCCCTCTGGCGGTGGTGTGGCGAACTCTCCGCCATGACATTCAGTGCAAGGCATGGCGTTATCGATGGGGTTGACAAAGACAGGTTGGACACAGGAACGAAAAAACTCAAAATCCAGGTCGGCAACCGGGTCAGCACCAATTTCGGGGTTACCAGTTGCTATCCATCCGGCAACCACCTGGTACTCAGAGTGTTCCGTTGAGTTCCAGAAAATACCTCCGGAATGGCGCTCTCCACCAGCAGCAGGAGCCAGCGGTGCCAATAACAGGCGCGATAATTCCGGGTTGGCGGGATTGACCAGTTTGGCCACATTTTCAAAGTTTTGCCTTGATTGTTCTTCAGTCCAGAATACTGAGCGATTTTCCTCGGTCAGCGGCTGTAGCCCCAGTGGTGCATTGGCCTGGCTGGTATGACAAGCAACACAGGAGGTATCCGAGCCAACAAAGCCGCCGCGATGTCGTAAAAAGATTGGTTCTACTGAATCACGGTAGATCTCATAGTCCAAGCCCTTTGCGATGATACCGGGATCAGCATAATCAGGAATAGCGACTGCGTTTGTTGGCGTGGATTCAGGGGCACCGCAGGCTGAGAGCAGAATAGTGAGCAACAGAGGCAGAAAAATTCGGCAGATAATATTCATGGCAGTTCGCCTTGCCAGTCAGCGGGCATGACGGCGGTGAATATTCGCTTTGGTGCCTGCCCAACCGGAAAGCGCTTGACTACCTCTTGAGTCTGCAGATCAACCACCGCAGTTTGGTTATGTCCTGAGACACCTACCCACAGGTATCGGCTGTCTGGCGTGGTTGTAATCCAGGCCGGGTTGCCAATGTAGACTCGTCCCAGGTAGTCAAAGTCGGGATAGGAGTAACCATAAATATGTGAGGTGGCTCGGCTGGAATGCCAGACCTGACTCTGATCCGGGAGTACTACCACGCCGTGGCTCGGTGCACTTTGGATACCATCTGCGGTTTGATCTGTTCTGTTCCAGGCATCATCGGGCGGGCTGATTTTGTGAAGCAATTCCTGGGTCTCCCAGTCAAACTCCCAGAAGCCATGCCAGCCACCGACATTGACCAGCATAGAATGGGTTGAGCCGTCTGGATTGGTGGTAAATGTGAGTGGTCGGACACCTCCGGTGAATGGATTTTGCGAGAAGGGAATAGAAAGTTCCCACATCACTTCATCCGTATCCGTATCGATTGCTATGATTTCACTGGCACCGATCATGCCCCCCACGGCGTAACGGCCATCAGGGGTAACAAAGGTGTTGTGGACACCACCAGCTGTTTCGATGTTGGCAATTATCTCGTGGCTGTCCATATCAATGACCTGAATCAGTGGTTCCCGGATTATGGCAACATAAAGCTTGCGGGCGGTGTGACTCGCCGAGAGGTTGTGAGGACCATTGGACAGTTTAATGCGTTCTACCACCTTGAAGCTGCGGGTGTCGACAACATCCACTGTGTGATCATGCTCATTGGTGAAGTAGTAGTAGGTACCATCGACATGGACCGTGGCACCATGGTTATGGGGCAGTTCATCAATGTATCCGACTTGCTTCATGGTGGCCGGATCGAAAACATAGACATCATCGCCAGCGGAATTGGTTTGCAGGATCCGAATCGGACGGTCGATCAAAGGTCCGGTTACTGAATCTGCCGTATAGGTCTGGGCATTGGCAGTCGCCATGTACAGGGTGTAGGAGAGCAACATAGTTGCGATAGCCATAGAGTGTGCTGCAGTTCTCATAGGAGCATCCTGATTTGTTTTTGATATTCAGCAGAACAGCCCAGGGAGCAGAGTTGTTGATCCTGAGGGTTCTGGCAACGGACAGATTAACCATAACATTCCTGCTGTTCAGCCACAACAGCTAGAAAGTTTGCTTTGGGACCAGCTGTGATTTAGGTCAGTGAGTCTAAATCTTGGACTTTGGCTTGATTATATATCGGCATGAGTTTGTATAATCAGATTGTGACTCAGATTTGCAGAGACACGAAAGACCTGTTTGTAATTAGTTAGTATGTATGATTATTAGACTAATCTTAGCAGGTTTCTATTTATACAAGCAGCACATGCCGATTCTTACAAAGATACGGAGATACGCATCTTCTCAGGTTGTTTCAAATTAAAGTTTGCGAAAGAAAGTTTTTACTTCATGATTTCGGCACACTATCAATCAGCATCAATGATCTAAACCGGTGCAGATCAAGACTGATTAAGATTCAGTCAACTTCAAAACCAACATCCAATGGGACTTGCACCAAATTAGAAGTTGAGCCGTGCATGGAGTGGCAAGATGGTAGCCTACAATTCGACCGGAGTGGGCGATGACTGTGTTGTTCATTGAAAAGTGGACAGATTGCAACCTTAGTGAAAGCAGTAAGGGGACAGAAGCTGAAATTGAGTGTCCAAAATATATTCATCTTGTAACTGTGTCACTGATCAGGCCATAGGGTTTGGATATTTTAATATTATATCGAACATTCAATAAATGAGAAAAGCAAAAATAAATGAAAAAACTTAAAAAAATTTCAAAAAAGTAGTGCAATCGTATTTTATTTGTGTATACTGAGTACATGGTTGTGAGCAGGAGTCGATTTTTCGTACAACTGGTAACAGCCTTCGTGGCGCAGGGAGTGAGCCGGGAATAACTGTCTTGCAGATCGGTGAGGGCTTGACCCAAACAGATCGATGGCAGACATGGTAGACCAAACTGGAAGGGCAGACCCGATAGGGTAGGTCTGTACGGGGAGGGACCGAAAGGGTAGACCCGTCAAGGGGAAGCTCGGACGGAAAGGAACCAAACTGCATAAAGCAAGCAGTGAACCCGGAACAACTGACTAACTGATGGACCGCTACGAAGAGTGCTTAGTCTATACACTCAGAATCGCTGAAGAATCTGTCTGGCCAACAGACTTTGACGGGTCCCAGCCAAGGACTTAAATACTGGGATTTATTTCCCAGGGGCCCCGGAGGTCGATGATGGATTTGCAACTAAGGTGAAATCCTGAAAGGTAGTCCTGAGACCAACGGGAAAAGGTTAATAGAAGAATTAGCAGTAATCCTAGGCTTCGCCGCCCCTGATGCTGAGAGTTCTTCCTGATTATCCTGTAGAGGGGGAGTCGCTTGCGACTTCCCCTCTCGAATTTTATAGCGGCAGATTTTCTCCAGGGTTTAGCTTTTATTTATGATTTAGAGTGGATTTGCTCCTGATTGTTGGTTTTCCTCAGGTTATGCTTTACGCAGCGTTCAACATCAACCCCGACTTCAGTAGATTTAAGGTTTTAATTGCCTATAGATTGACGAATCGCCTCCGCCGTGTATTGAGCTCTGAATTGCACCATGGCCTTCCCCAATGCTACTGTCTCCTCCAATGGCTGGATCGATACGCCATTAATTGAAGCCAATCCTACTTCCAGACGTTGCTGGTATCTTACCTGCTCTGGATCGATGACCATCATCATGGCTGTTACCCAAAAATCGTCATGATAGCCGTCCTGTGCCGATTCAGAGACACCAAGCACATTTTCCGTGTAATTCTCTGTTTCTTCCCAGCCGGGATCGTAAAACTCGCGTATAAAGTGCACTCGGGAACCCTGATCTCCCCAGATTGCATTAAGTTCATTTGACACATTGCTCATACCTTGCTGATTACCACCGCTGTCACCGATGAGCACAATGTCAGAAAATCCAGCCTGCTTAAGGCTTGTGGCGATATCGGTCAGCAATGCCTCATAGGTTGCCTGGCCTAAGCTGATGGTGCCGGGAAACCGCATCGGCCCTTCGGGAGGTTCGATATTGCCCTCGGGTACGAACTTCACAACAGGCGCACATAGAGCATTACCCAATTTTTCTGCAATCACAGGGCATGTAGCCTGCAATATCAGGTTATGTTTACCGGTGGCAAGATATGGTCCGTTCTCCTCAATCCCGCCAGTGGGTATGATTACGGTACTGGTGCCGCCATCCCTGATAAGGTCACGGATCTCCATCCAGGTCAGCTCATCAAGCCAGAATGATGAACCCGACCGGATCGGCCTTGGTGCTGACAACTGCTCCGCAAACCCATTACTATCTTGTGCAGTTGTAAAAGGAATAACCATGACGTGGAGTAGCATAGCCAGAATTGTTATCCCAATTCTGCAGAAAAGGGTGGAGTGATTTGTCAATTTATTCATTATTGTCTCCTTCAAATGATTCGTGTGGCCGGGTCGGATGATTGCCGTCTTGATTTCTGTAGTTGCTAGCTGTGGCATCAACTATCAAATTGATAGATGATATTGACAGACATTCCTACGACCTTGCAGCAGCTTAAATCGGATGTATTGAAAAAAAGAAATGTCATCTACACTTATGATGTGGCAGTCATCAATACACCTTGTCCATATTGTGCTAGTCTCAATAAAGCTCAAGTCAACACCATTACATTTCATTTTATAACAAGGTGGCTTCATATATGACAGAAGATATCAATTCAGCCGCTTTCAGTTTAATTCACAACTTAATCAGGTCCATAGTTTTGAGCCTAGTCATTACACAGGCCTAATGTTTCAGGCAATGCTATAAAGAGTGCTGCTGTGTCAAATACCTTCCGTTATTCTGCTGTTGTTTGTTGCTTGCTTTTGACAGCCATTACAGGATTTTTTCTGTTACCGATCGAAGTCCCAATACAAAGCACTATGTCTACGCGTAATGAGATTGACTTGGTCGAATATAGGAAGCGAGGGGAGTATCTGGCACGAGCCGGAAATTGTATCAGCTGTCACACTGTAGAAAATGGCAAGCCAATGGCGGGTGGGCTACCCTTTGAGACACCATTCGGCACGCTTTATTCCACCAACATAACTCCGGATCCAGAGACCGGCATCGGCACTTGGAGTGAGCAAGATTTTTTCAATTCCCTGCGTCAAGGTGTGCGTCCCGATGGACAACATCTCTACCCTGTTTTTCCCTTCACGGCTTTCACCAAACTGACAAATAGCGACATTACCTCACTGTTTGCTTACCTGCGTACGATTGAGCCGGTGAGACAGTCTGCTCCTGAGAACGAATTACGATTTCCTTACAACTTGAGAATGCTAATAGGGTTGTGGAAAAACCTCTATTTTGAGGCAGGAGAGTTTCAGGCAGACCCAGATCAGTCAGATATATGGAATCAAGGAGCATATCTGGTGGAAGCCTTGGCCCACTGCGGTACCTGTCATTCACCACGCAACCGGCTAGGTGCTATTCAACCGGAGTTCACAATGAGCGGTGGTGAGTATCTGGATCAGGTACCAGACGGGCATTACCGCCTCTGGTCGGCACCCAATCTGACCGGCAGTGATCGCGGTCTTGGACTGTGGTCTCCATCACATCTGAGGGAATATTTGAAGACTTCCCGCAATGCATTTCTGGAATCATTTGGACCCATGAATGAGGTCATTCTCAACGGCACCAGTCATCTCACTTCAGATGATATTGACTTAATGGTCATTTATCTGAAGAGCTTGCCAGCAATTGAGACAGAATTGACTGTTAGGCCGGATCCGCAGGTTATAGGTAGGGGGCGCACTGTGTATAACCTTCATTGCGGTACCTGCCATCTTCCTACAGGAGAGGGTGATCCAGAGATGGCACCAAGACTGAATCAGGGCAGCTTGGTCGTTCAATCTGCCAGCCCTGCTTCCATGATTAACGTTATCCTTTATGGTCCCCAGCTATCCAACCACAGTCTTGATTCTCAATGGCGAGAATCCATGGGTGAATTTCAATACCTGCTTGATGACGAGGAGGTCGCAGCGGCTGCAACCTATGTCCGTAATTCCTGGGACAATAGTGCTGGGTTGGTTACACCAGAGCAAGTAGCTCGTCAGAGATAATTTGACCACTGTCACATCAGCTTCACTGTGGGTTCCAAGATTTTCACTAGAATCTCTGGCTTTTTGGCCAAGATTCCGAGGCAAGGAAATCTGAAGATTAATATTATCAGTTACTTAACCAGGGATTTGCGCTATGGCCAAAATAGGACTTATTCCCTCCAAGTTGTGTTCAATTTCTCACTTCCTCAATGCAATGAGTCATAATTCGGTTAGAAGATTCTACCTGAAGGTAATTTTTCCGCCATTTTAGCTTGGGGTGAAATTTCATCAAAAACAAAGAAAAAGAATATGCCGAAAAGTAGGCCATAATGACCATTTTTGCGGTAAAGTTCTTCTGAGGATGCCCTTTCGCCCATATAAATCAAGGGTTGCAGGACAACGCAACTGCCTCTAACAGCTTATTATCCACATTGACGAGCTATCCAAGCTATATTGCCACTATGCGCTTTTTCAATACAGCCGGTCCGATAGTCTCTGCAGATCATTATTGCATCCCACCTCTGCAGCGGCTGGATTTGGATGATCTCCTGAATCTGATTCGGCAAAAAAAATACTTCGTGCTGCATGCGCCGCGGCAGACCGGCAAGACCTCGTTGTTGCTGG
>JAPORB010000114.1 GCA_026710425.1 Gammaproteobacteria bacterium | reverse complement strand
ACGCTGACTATGTGAAGAATATGATCACGGGGGCTGCGCAGATGGACGGTGCGATTCTGGTGTGTTCGGCCGCAGATGGTCCCATGCCACAGACAAGGGAGCATATCCTGCTGTCTCGCCAAGTGGGGGTACCCTACATTGTCGTGTACATGAATAAGGCGGACATGGTTGACGATGAGGAATTGCTGGAATTGGTAGAGATGGAGATTCGCGAATTGCTGGATCAGTATGAGTTTCCCGGTGATGACACGCCGATCATCATTGGTTCGGCCCTGAAGGCCTTGGAAGGGGATACATCAAACATTGGTGCGCCATCGGTGCAAAAGCTGGTGGAGACACTGGACGAGTACATTCCCGAACCCGAGCGAGATATTGAGAAGCCATTTTTGATGCCAATTGAGGATGTGTTTTCCATTTCTGGTCGTGGCACTGTTGTGACTGGTCGGGTGGAACGAGGCGTTATCAAGGTTGGTGAAGAGATTGAGATTGTCGGGATCAAGGAGACGACAACTACTACTTGTACTGGCGTGGAGATGTTTCGCAAGTTGCTGGATGAGGGTCGTGCGGGCGAGAACGTGGGAGTTCTGTTGCGCGGCACCAAGCGAGATGAGGTGGAGCGTGGTCAGGTGCTGGCAGCACCGGGCACGATTACACCGCACACGCGGTTTGAGGCTGAGGTGTATATTCTGAGCAAAGATGAAGGGGGCCGTCATACGCCTTTCTTCAAGGGGTATCGTCCGCAGTTTTACTTTAGGACCACGGATGTGACCGGCAATGTGGAGTTGCCGGAGGGCACGGAAATGGTGATGCCAGGTGATAATGTAAAGATGTCGGTGAACTTAATCGCCCCGATAGCGATGGATGAGGGCTTACGCTTTGCGATTCGCGAGGGTGGTCGCACGGTAGGGGCCGGCGTGGTTGCCAAGATTATTGAATAATCTGGCAAAGTTATCTATGCCGAAACTCTCTGAGGTGGGGGTTTCAGACGGATTGCTAATCATCAAAATGATTTTGAGGCAAGGGTTAAGACAGAAACGAAATCGGACTCGACAAAGCCTCAAGCCGCCAACCGGAATGCACGGCAAATTCTAAAAGAAGGTTTGGGTTTCGGGATGGTTTTTCGTGGTTACCTATTTTGTTTGGGAAGAATAGAAAATATTACAGGCCAGTAGCTCAATTGGCAGAGCGGCGGTCTCCAAAACCGCAGGTTGTGGGTTCAAGTCCCTCCTGGCCTGCCAATATGGCATCAAAGATATTGAAATCAGCTGATAATGCACAGCAAAGGAGGCCAGCAGCACTATACAAGTTCATAAAGGACGCTGCGGAAAATACCTAAGTTGTGCAGGCTGTAGTGGGTCGGCAGGAAGCAATCACCTGTTGGCAGACACAAGGGCCGACCGGGTGAGAACTATTACATAAATTATGGCAGAAAAGACAGGAAGCGAACAATCCGGACTGGACTGGGCCAAATGGGCAGCGGTGGCGGTCATAGTGGCAGCGGCGGTATATGCCAATTCCTATTTTTCTGCTGAGTCGCTGTTGTTGAGAACCATTGGACTGCTGATCTCTGCCGGGATTGCTGGCTGGGTTGGTGGACAAACTACCAAAGGCAAAGCGTTTATTAATTTGTGTCTGGAAGCCAGGGTAGAGATAAGAAAGGTGGTCTGGCCAACCAGACAAGAGACAACGCAAACCACAATCGTGGTTTTGATCGTAATCTTCATAGTGGCAGCGATCCTGTGGGTGCTTGATTGGGGGTTGAACGGGGCGGTCTCCTCAATTATTGGTTAGGCCCAAGGAAAAGCAATGGCTAAACGCTGGTATGTAGTCCATGCATTTGCAGGCTATGAAAAAAAGGTGATGCATGCGCTGCAAGAGCGGATCTCACTCAAGAATATGGAAGACTTTTTCGAAGAGGTACTGGTGCCTACCGAAGAAGTCCTTGAAATGCGTGCTGGTCAAAAACGCAAGAGTGAGCGCAAGTTTTTTCCCGGATATGTCTTGGTGCATATGGAACTCAATGACGAGACCTGGCATCTGGTTAAGGAAACCCCGAGGGTGATGGGATTTATTGGCGGGACACCGGAAAACCCGGCACCTATATCCGACCTGGAGGCAAACAATATTCTCCAGCGCATGGAGGACAGTGAAGAAACACCTACTCATAAGGTTATTTATGAACCAGGTGAATTGGTTCGCGTCATAGATGGACCGTTCAATGACTTTACCGGTACAGTTGAAGATGTGGACTACGATAAAAGCCGCTTGAGCGTTGCTGTTCTGATTTTTGGACGTCCAACACCAGTGGAACTAGAGTTTGGTCAGGTAGAAAAGAGCTGACTCTGCCTAATCATGTTATGCCGCTTTGTTAGGAGCGGATTTTCGATCCCCTCGACATACAGCCGTGTCTAGGGGTGGTAAGGGGAGCCGGGGCTCCCTGCGTATAGGCGGGATGGATTGTGCAAGCAATTGATCATCATGCCCGGACTGCTCAGGACCCACCCGGCGCAAATACCCAAGGAGAAACAGTCAATGGCTAAAAAAGTACTGGCCTACATCAAGTTACAGGTGGGTGCCGGCCAAGCCAATCCAAGTCCACCGGTTGGCCCGGCCCTCGGCCAACACGGCGTCAACATCATGGAGTTTTGCAAGGCATTCAATGCCCAGACCCAAGGGACTGAACCTGGTCTGCCTATTCCTGTTGTAATTACAGTCTATGCTGATCGGAGCTTCACCTTCATTACCAAGACTCCACCAGCAGCCGTGTTGTTGCGCAAGGCGGCGGGAATCAGCAAAGGCAGTGGCAAGCCTAACACCGAGAAGGTTGGGAAAGTCAATCGCGCACAACTGGAGGAAATTGCGAACCAGAAGATGCCTGATTTGACCGCAGCGGACATGGATGCGGCTGTACGCACCTTGGCTGGCAGTGCTCGTAGCGCAGGCCTAGAAGTTGAGGGGGTAGAGTAAAATGACCAAGCTGTCCAGAAAACGCCAGCGGATTGCCGACAAGCTCGAGCTCGGCAAGGCCTATGCGATAGAGGAGGCAGTCTCTCTTATCACTGAGCTGGCATCATCAAAGTTCAAGGAATCTATTGATGTCTCTATCAATCTCGGTGTCGATCCCCGCAAATCCGATCAAGTCGTGCGTGGCTCAACCATACTTCCTGCCGGTACCGGCAAGGAAGTCCGGGTTGCAGTGTTTGCGCAAGGTGCCTTGGCGGAATCAGCCAGCAAGGCCGGAGCGGATATAGTGGGATTCGAGGATTTAGCCGAGACCATTAAGGGAGGCAAGCTTGATTTTGATGTGCTGATTGCCAGCCCTGATGCTATGCGTCTGGTCGGTCAGCTTGGGCAGATCCTGGGTCCCCGCGGTCTTATGCCTAACCCCAAGGTGGGTACCGTGACTCCCGATGTGGAGGGAGCAGTGAAAAATGCCAAGGCGGGGCAGTTGCGTTATCGCACAGACAAGAATGGGATAATCCATGGTGGCATCGGCAAGGTGGGTTTTGACGGGGCAGCGATTCGTTCAAATCTGGAGGCCTTACTGGCTGACCTCAAGAAGGCAAAACCCGCATCCTCCAAAGGAATCTATTTTAAAAAAGTGATGCTGTCATCGACTATGGGTCCTGGGGTCCTGATTGACCAGTCCTCATTGACTGTCTGAAAACCTGCAGGGAAATAGCAGAAACCCATTGGCCCAGAAATATAAAGAATACCGGCATGTGCCTTAGCGCATGCCTGATCGACTTTGGCTGGTTTGGCCGATCCTAGTGATCGGCTGGAATCATCAAAGACCGCAGGTGAATCCGAATCAAGTTGGACCGGTTCTTAATACCCTGCGTAGATGGTGAAACCGATCCGGACGTATCCGGTCCAGGTCACCGAACAAGACGGCAGCCCAGCGTTGCTATCAACGGCTTTCCGAGGCACTGAGTTCGAGGAACAGCCAGATGAATGAAAGGAGTTAATCAGTGGCTATTCGGCTTGAAGACAAGCAGCAAATAGTAGCGGAAGTCAATCAGGCTGCCGGTGCTGCCCTGTCAGCTGTACTGGCGGATTACCGTGGCGTGGCTGTTGAGGATATGACTACCCTGCGCAAGACGGCACGGGAAAACAAAGTCTATCTTCGTGTGGTTCGCAATTCTCTGCTCAGACGTGCGGTGGAGGATACTGAGTATGAGTGCATTCAGGACGCTCTGGTGGGGCCGACAATTCTGGCACTTTCCCAGGAAGATCCTGGAGCTGCGGCACGGGTGCTAAAAGATTTTGCCAGTGAGAATGATGCTTTCGAAATCAAGGCGTTGTCGATTGGTGGCCAGCTCATGGCGGCAGACCAGATTGATGTGTTGGCAAAATTGCCAACGCTTGATCAGGCACGCGCCATACTAATGAGCGTGATGCTGGCACCAGTGACCAAGTTGGCGCAAACGATGAATGAGGTTCCGTCCAAAGTTACCCGTGTGGTAGCGGCGGTCAGGGACCAGAAGCAGGATGCCGCCTAATTCCTTTGGTGTTTCCACTTTCAAGACTATTCAAAAAACGAGCAGGAGATAAGATTCATGTCTCTATCACGAGAAGAAGTACTGGATGCAATTGCTGAAATGTCAGTTATGGATGTGGTCCAGCTGGTTGAAGCGATGGAAGAAAAATTTGGTGTATCGGCAGCGGCGGCTGTGGCAGCTGCTCCAGTAGCGGCTGACCCCGGCGATGCGGCTCCAGAGGAGGAGAAGGACGAGTTCGATATTGTGCTCACAGCCACTGGCGAGAAGAAAGTCAACGTCATCAAGGCCGTGCGGACCATAACCGGACTTGGTCTGAAAGAGGCCAAGGAAATGGTTGATGGTGCACCTTCCACTCTCAAAGAAGCGGCACCAAAGGCGGAAGCCGAAGAGGCCAAGAAGGCACTGGAAGAAGCTGGTGCCAGCGTTGAACTTAAATAATCTCAGCACAATCTGCTTATGTACCCTCCGAATGTGCCGATTGGATGTTCGGAGTGGTGTCATGATCAGAACTTTAGACCGTGTCCGTGGCACAGAGCTGAACCTGCCAGCGGGTTAAAGCCTTGGCATCATAGGACAGGCAAGGACTGTGGTGGCGGGTAGCGTGGCTCCTGCCAACTGGATATCACCGACAGATTGACTTGTTAGGAAAACATTGATGGCTTATTCGTACACCGAGAAAAAGCGTATTCGAAAGAATTTTGGCAAACTGCCAGCTGCCATGGACATCCCTTATCTATTGTCCATCCAGATTGATTCCTATCGGCAGTTCACCCAGGAAAATACGCCACAGGATGATCGGCAGGATCACGGGTTGCATGCCGCTTTCAAATCTGTGTTTCCTATTGTCAGTTACTCAGGCAAGGCAGCACTGGAATACGTAAGCTACGAACTGGGCAAGCCGACTTTCGATGTGAAAGAGTGTCAGTTGAGGGGCTCTACCTATTCTGTTCCGTTACGCGTGAAGGTGCGATTGATTCTTTATGACAAGGAATCCTCAGCCAATACCATCAAGGATATCAAGGAACAGGATGTCTACATGGGTGAAATACCGCTTATGACAGACTCCGGCACGTTCGTCATCAATGGTACGGAACGGGTTGTCGTGTCGCAGTTGCATCGTTCACCGGGCGTGTTTTTTGACCATGATCGCGGCAAGACTCACAGCTCCGGCAAATTGCTTTACAACGCCAGGGTCATACCTTACCGCGGTTCCTGGCTGGATTTCGAATTTGATCCGAAGGACTTGGTGTATGTTCGAATCGATCGCCGTCGCAAACTGCCGGCGACTGTGCTGTTGCGAGCACTGGATTTCAGTTCCCAAGACATCCTGGATATGTTTTATGAGAACAACAGCTTCAAGATCATACAAAATGAAAGTGAGCCCTGTATCGCCTTGGAACTAGTGGCCTCCCGCCTGCGCGGCGAAGTGTTAAGTTTTCCGATCAAGGACAAAAAAGGCAAGGTGATTGTTGAGGAGGGTCGTCGTGTGACTGCCCGCCATATTCGTCTGATGGAAAAAGCCGGGCTCACCGAGCTCATAGTTGCTCGTGATTATGTGGTGGGCAGTTCACTGGCACGGGATGTGATTGACGGAGAGACTGGTGAGATTCTGTTTCCCTGCAACGCCGAGATCACCGAAGAGATTGTAGATCAGTTTTTCGCCAAGGGTGTGAACGGGTTTGAAACCATTTTCACCAACGACCTGGATTGTGGCCCTTTCATCGCTGATACCATGCGTACAGATACCTTCACTACCCGTATGGAAGCCATGAAGGAGATTTACCGCATGATGCGTCCCGGCGAACCCCCCACGGAAGATTCGGCTCAGAATCTTTTCACCAATCTGTTTTTCACGCCAGAGCGGTATGATATTTCGGCGGTGGGGCGCATGAAGTTCAATCGGCGCCTTGGGCGTCAGGAAACCACTGGAAATTCTGTACTTGACAAGGAAGACATCGTTGATGTGCTAAAGACACTGGTGGGTATTCGCAACGGATTTGGTTCGGTTGACGATATCGATCATCTGGGAAATCGCCGTATTCGTTGTGTCGGTGAAATGGCAGAAAACCAGTTTCGAATCGGGCTGGTGCGGGTAGAGCGGGCGGTAAAGGAACGTCTGAGCATGGCAGATTCCGAGGGTTTGATGCCGCAGGACATGATCAATGCTAAGCCAGTTGCCGCTGCCATTAAGGAGTTCTTTGGCAGCAGTCAGCTGTCGCAGTTTATGGATCAGAACAATCCATTGTCCGAAGTAACGCACAAGCGGCGGATCTCTGCATTGGGCCCGGGTGGCTTGACCCGCGAACGCGCCGGCTTTGAAGTGCGGGATGTGCATCCGACCCACTATGGTCGGGTATGCCCGATCGAAACGCCAGAGGGACCTAATATTGGTTTGATCAACTCACTGGCCACCTACGCACGCACCAACGATTACGGGTTCCTGGAAAGCCCTTATAGAAAGGTCATTGACAACAAGGTCACTGATGAAATCGATTACTTGTCCGCTATTGACGAGAGTGATTTTGTGATTGCACAGGCTAGTGCCGCACTGGACAGCAAAGGTGGCTTCGCGGATCAGTTGGTTACCGTGCGCTATAAGGGAGAAACCACCCTCAAGCCGAGGGAAGATGTTAATTACATGGATGTCGCTCCTCAGCAGATGGTATCGGTAGCTGCTGCCCTGATTCCGTTTCTGGAGCACGACGATGCCAACCGCGCATTGATGGGGTCTAACATGCAGCGTCAGGCGGTGCCGACCCTTAGGACAGAGAAACCACTCGTAGGTACTGGCATGGAACGCAACGTGGCACGAGATTCCGGAGTGTGTGTTGTGGCCTTCCGCGGTGGTGTGATTGAAAGCGTTGATGCGGCCCGTATCATTGTGCGCGTTAACGATGAGGAGACTGATGCCGGTGAGGCCGGGGTGGATATTTACAACTTGACCAAATACACCCGTTCCAACCAAAACACCTGTATTTCACAAAAGCCCTTGGTCAAGCATGGAGACAGGGTAGCGCGTGGCGACATATTGGCTGATGGGCCTTCTGTCGATACCGGTGAGCTGGCTCTCGGACAGAATATGCGCATAGCCTTTATGCCTTGGAATGGCTATAACTTTGAAGACTCCATACTTATTTCGGAACGGGTGGTAAAAGATGATCGATTTACCAGTATACATATCCAGGAATTGACCTGTATTGCCCGGGATACCAAGCTGGGTTCGGAAGAAATCACCTCGGATATACCCAATGTTGGTGAAGGTGCGCTGGGTAAGCTGGATGGTTCGGGCATTGTCTACATAGGTGCCGAAGTTGGTGCTGGTGACATTCTGGTCGGCAAGGTAACCCCGAAAGGTGAGACCCAACTGACTCCAGAGGAGAAACTGCTGCGTGCCATTTTCGGGGAGAAAGCCTCTGATGTAAAGGACACCTCGTTACGGGTCCCAACCTCCGTTAAGGGGACGGTAATTGATGTACAGGTGTTTACTCGCGATGGTCTTGAAAAAGATCAGCGCGCAATAGAAATCGAGCAGATGCAACTAACCCAAGTTCGTAAGGATATTGATGACGAATACCGCATCGTGGAGGAGGCAACCTATGAGCGCCTGCAGAAGGCATTGGTTGGCAAGGTGGTTGCTGGTGGACCAAAACTGAACAAGGGGCAGAAGGTCAACAAGGATTACCTTAAAGAACTGCCGCGGCCCGAATGGTTCAAGTTGCGTATGGCTAATGAAACCGTAAACCGGCAGTTGGAGCGGGCCGAGGCCCTGCTAAAGGAGCGGGAGAAGGATCTGGAGGATCGATTTGAAGACAAGCGGCAAAAACTCACCCAAGGTGATGATCTGGCCCCCGGTGTGCTTAAGATTGTTAAAGTTTATCTGGCCATCAAGCGCACGGTTCAGCCTGGTGACAAGATGGCCGGTCGCCATGGTAATAAAGGAGTTATCTCCGAAGTCATGCCAGAAGAGGACATGCCCTATGACGTGAACGGGGTTCCCGTGGACATTGTGCTCAATCCGCTGGGTGTGCCGTCGCGCATGAATGTGGGGCAGATACTGGAAACGCATCTGGGAGCAGCGGCGAAAGGGCTTGGCGAGAAAATCGGCAAGGCCATTGATGCACAGGCAAAAGCTGGTGAGATGCACAACCTGATCACCGAGGTCTACAACAAGATTGGTGAACGCACCGAGGACATAAAATCCTTCTCCGAACAGGAGTTATTTGAGTTGGCCGATAATTTGCGTGATGGTGTGCCCATGGCAACACCGGTTTTTGACGGTGCAGCTGAAACAGAGATCAAGAATATGCTGCATCTGGCGGGCATGGATGAAAGTGGTCAATTAACCCTGTTTGATGGCAGGACTGGTGATGCTTTCGACAGTCCGGTTACTGTTGGCATTATGTACATGTTGAAGCTGAATCACCTAGTGGATGACAAGATGCATGCACGCTCTACCGGTTCCTATTCGCTGGTGACCCAGCAACCGCTGGGTGGAAAGGCACAGTTTGGTGGTCAGCGTTTCGGTGAGATGGAAGTCTGGGCTCTTGAAGCCTATGGTGCAGCCTATACCTTGCAGGAAATGTTGACAGTGAAGTCTGACGATGTGGCAGGCCGTACCAAGATGTATAAGAACATCGTGGATGGTGATCATCGTATGGAGCCTGCCATGCCAGAATCGTTTAATGTCTTGGTTAAGGAAATCCGTTCCCTTGGTATTGATATGGAGCTGGATGTCAGCAATTAGTTTGATGGCAGGGTAAGAGGCAAGCGAGTGCTTGCATAACATAATTTAAGGCACCGAAGCCCGCACACTTACATAGTGTGGCTGGGGAGGAAACAACATGAAGGACCTTTTAGGATTGTTGAAATCGCAATCACAGTCGGATGATTTTGATTCCATTCGTATTGGTCTGGCCTCGCCGGAGAAAATCCGCGCCTGGTCTTTCGGTGAAGTCAAAAAGCCGGAAACCATCAATTACAGAACATTCAAGCCGGAGCGAGACGGATTGTTTTGCGCCAAGATATTCGGTCCAATCAAGGACTATGAGTGTCTGTGCGGCAAGTACAAGCGGCTTAAGCATCGTGGTGTTATCTGCGAAAAGTGTGGTGTGGAAGTGGCACTTTCCAAGGTCCGTCGAGAGCGTATGGGTCATATTGAGTTGGCCAGTCCGGTGGCTCATATCTGGTTTTTGAAGTCACTGCCTTCCCGTATTGGTCTGTTGCTGGATATGACCTTGCGTGATATTGAACGGGTGCTTTATTTTGAGTCCTTTGTGGTGACCGACCCGGGTATGTCTACGTTGAGACGCGGGCAGCTGCTCACTGATGAAGAGTACTATGATGCCATGGAAGAGTTCAGTGATGAGTTTGATGCTGGCATGGGTGCAGAGGCAGTACAGGAGCTGATGAACGAACTGGATGTGGAGGGTGAGGTAGCCCTGTTGCGGGAACAAATTCCGCAAACCAATTCTGAGACAAAGCTAAAGAAGCTTTCCAAGCGCCTGAAGCTGCTGGAGGCTTTTGTCGATTCCGGTAACAAGCCGCAGTGGATGATTATGAATGTGTTGCCGGTATTACCACCGGATTTACGACCGCTCGTGCCGCTAGAGGGAGGTCGTTTTGCCACCTCTGACCTCAATGATTTGTATCGACGGGTGATCAATCGCAACAATCGCCTCAAGCGGCTGTTGGACCTGAATGCGCCGGACATTATTGTACGCAATGAAAAGCGTATGTTGCAGGAAGCGGTAGATGCCTTGCTCGACAACGGCCGTCGCGGGCGAGCCATCACTGGTTCCAACAAGCGTGCCCTGAAATCCCTGGCAGACATGATTAAGGGCAAACAGGGCAGGTTTCGGCAGAATCTGCTTGGCAAGCGTGTTGACTACAGTGGTCGTTCGGTGGTGGTGGTGGGCCCAACCCTGAAACTGCATCAGTGTGGGTTACCGAAAAAGATGGCATTGGAGCTGTTCAAGCCATTTATATTTGGCAAGCTGGAACGCAGGGGTCTGGCTATTACCATCAAATCGGCCAAGAAGATGGTGGAACGGGAAACGGCCGAAGTCTGGGATATTCTGGCTGAAGTGATCCGCGAGCACCCGGTACTTTTGAATCGTGCGCCAACATTGCATCGCTTGGGGATTCAGGCTTTTGAGCCGGTACTGATCGAGGGTAAGGCTATTCAGCTGCATCCGCTGGTGTGTGCTGCCTACAATGCCGACTTTGATGGCGATCAGATGGCGGTGCATGTGCCGTTGACTCTGGAAGCGCAGCTGGAAGCGCGCTCATTGATGATGTCCACCAACAACATTCTGGCTCCGGCCAATGGCGAGCCGATTATTGTGCCATCCCAAGACGTGGTGCTGGGTCTTTATTACATGACACGCGAGAGGGTGAATGCCAAGGGTGAGGGCATGATCTTCGCTGATGCGAAGGAAGTGCAGCGTGCCTATGACTCCAAAAATGTTGACCTGCAGGCACGCATCAAGGTGCGCATTACAGACAGCGATCTGGATGAGGAAGGAAATTTGGTTTCCAGTACCAGGATTGAGGACACCACGGTGGGTCGGGTATTGCTGTTCAATATTGTACCGAAAGGTCTGCCATTTTCCATGGTCAACCAGAAGATGGCGAAAAAGTCTATTTCGCAGATTCTCAACGCCTGCTATCGCAATGTAGGTCTGAAGGAGACGGTCATTTTTGCCGATCAGTTGATGTACACCGGTTACAAGTTTTCCACCATGTCCGGTTCTTCCATTGGTGTGAATGATTTTGAAATACCTGAAGAGAAGGCAAGTATTATCGAACAGGCCAATTCTGAGGTGGCGGAAATCGAATCCCAGTTTGCCTCTGGACTGGTCACTCAGGGTGAGAAGTACAACAAGGTCATTGATATCTGGTCCCGAGCCAATGACATTGTCGCCAACTCCATGATGAAGGGCTTGTCCAAGGAAGTGGTCATCAACCGTGATGGGGAGGAAGAAGAGCAGGAATCTTTTAACTCGGTTTTTGTCTATGCCGACTCTGGCGCGCGGGGCTCTCCAGCGCAGATTCGACAGCTAGCAGGGATGCGTGGCCTGATGGCTCGACCGGATGGTTCAATCATTGAGACCCCGATTACTGCAAATTTTCGGGAAGGTCTTAATGTGTCGCAATATTTTACTTCAACCCATGGTGCCCGCAAGGGTCTGGCGGATACGGCTCTGAAGACGGCGAACTCTGGTTACCTGACACGTCGGTTGGTGGATATTTCCCAGGATCTGGTCATCACTGAGCCTGACTGTGGAACCGAACAGGGTTTGACAATGACACCGATTATCGAGGGTGGCGAAATTATCGCTCCATTGGGTGATCGTGTATTGGGTCGGGTGCTGGCGAAGGATGTGCTCAATGAAGAGACTGGCCAGCTGATTGCCGAGGTCGGTACCCTGATTGATGAGCGTGTGGTAGAGAAGCTGGAAACACAGGGCGTAGATCAGGTGAAAGTGCGTTCACCGATAACCTGCGAGACTCGGTTTGGTATTTGTTCTATGTGTTACGGACGTGACCTGGCACGCGGGCATCTGGCGAACATCGGCGAGGCAGTGGGAGTAATTGCGGCACAATCGATTGGTGAGCCGGGCACCCAGCTGACCATGCGTACTTTCCATATTGGTGGTGCCGCCTCACGGGCTACCGCTTCGGACAGCGTTGAGGTGAAGAATACCGGTACCATTCAGCTCAATAACATGAAAACGGTTGAGAATGTCAAGGGTGAGCTGGTGGTAGTGTCTCGTTCGGGCGAGCTTATTGTCTACGACACCAATGGTCGTGAGAAAGAGCTTTACAAGCTACCTTATGGTGCCACCATCCTTGTGGGTAGAAATCGGGAAGTGGAAGCCGGGCAGATAGTGGCTACTTGGGATCCTCACACTCACCCAATAGTATCAGAGGTGGCGGGTACCGTTGCTTTTGAAGCCATGGAGGAGGGGATAACGGTTCGTGAGCAGACTGATGAGATTACTGGTTTATCCACTCTGTCTGTGATTGAACCTGCCGAGCGCGTCAGTGCGGCCCGGGAGTTGCGTCCAGCAATTCGCGTTGTGAATAAGAAGGGCAACAAGGTCGAGGATGTTTGTTTGCCGGGTACGGATGTGCCAGCCAACTACTTTTTGCCTGCCAATGCCATTATTAGTCTTAGGGATGGTGCTGACCTGAATATCGGTGATGTTATTGCCCGCATTCCGCAGGAAGGGTCGAAAACTCGTGATATCACAGGCGGTTTGCCGCGAGTTGCGGATCTGTTTGAGGCACGTAAACCGAAGGAGCCGGCTATTCTTGCTGAAATTTCTGGAACTGTCAGTTTTGGCAAGGAAACTAAAGGCAAGAGAAGGCTGGTAATTACACCAAAAGATGGTGTGAACCCCATCGACGGATCGGGTCATTATGAAACATTGATTCCGAAATCACGCAACATGACTGTATTCGATGGAGAGTATATCGAAAAGGGCGAAGTTGTGTCAGAAGGACCACCTGCGCCGCACGATATTTTGCGTCTTAAGGGTGTGGAGGCTCTAGCCCAGTATATTGTCAATGAGGTCCAAGATGTTTATCGCCTGCAGGGTGTGCGCATTAATGACAAGCATATTGAGGTCATTGTGCGCCAGATGTTGCGCAAGGTTGAGGTAACCGAAGCCGGGGACTCCCATCTGATCAGGGGTGAGCAATTAACCCACACTCAGATTCTGGAGGTGAATGATAAATTGATATCCGAGGAAAAGCAGCCTGTGCGGTTTGAGCGCATGCTATTGGGCATCACTAAGGCATCACTGGCAACTGACTCGTTCATCTCGGCGGCCTCATTCCAGGAGACGACACGAGTTCTGACTGAGGCAGCGGTAACCGGCAAGCGGGACTTTTTGCGTGGCCTTAAGGAAAATGTAGTGGTGGGTCGTCTAATCCCAGCCGGAACCGGTCTGGCTTATCATGAGGCACGCAAGAAGCAGGCACTGGAGGATCTTGAAGGTGCTAGTCCCGAAGAAGTGGAAGCTGCCTTGAGTGAAGCGTTCTCGGAAAATTCTGAAAATTCCGAAAGCACAGAGGTTGGTGAATTACTTGAGGAGGCTATGATTATCGAAGGTGTTGAGATGCAAGACGGCACTGGAGAGGAACTAAACAAATAGCCTAGTCGTTGGGAGGTCAGTGTTAGCGACTGGTTCGTGTTTCGGAAGTTACATCATGCAGTATGGATTTTGTGTGACAAAACAGAATGGGTTTTTGGTATACCGTTCGATTTACTTTTCACGGGAGCCACGGAGAAGCACCGAAGTTTTAAGACGCAAGCAAGAGTAACTGAGCTCTAACTCTTCTGCTGTACCAACTTAATATGCTGACTTAAGCGTAGCTCCTGGTCGATCTTGGGCACTTTCCAATCGTTCTCGAAATCGCATTCTGCAACGCTTCTCACGGCCATTTGATTCCCTGATGATTTGTTCGCACTGATGCCGGATTTTGCTTGCGGCAAACCGACTGGCGGAATTGTGTTACCTGTGAATGGTTTTAGTATTCACCTGCTTCAGGTGACTAAGAGCCTTAAGAGCCTTGTGCTTTGCCAGCAACTTCCGCTAGCTCACTTGGGCAAGTAAAATCAGGGGTTCGGCTGAGACGACAACGCCGGGGGCTATGGACAGCGATGGCATGCAGTGCCAGTACCGCTATCTCAATCAGGTGCCATTGAACAAGTCACACCCCGATTTGGTGGTAAACTTTCTCGAATTCCGCGAAATCGAACCTGACGGGAAACGGCAATGCTTCTCTTGGGTCACCGACCTCAAAATCAACGCACAGAATGTGGAAAAGATCATGAGGGCGG
>JAPORB010000040.1 GCA_026710425.1 Gammaproteobacteria bacterium | reverse complement strand
TCTGAGCGGTCAGTTGCTGATTGATGTAGGCCGGGTTGACCTGCGATCCACCTAGTGGCAGCGGAGTGCCGAGTGAGCCGACAATGCCATTGTATGCAGTCAGGTCTTCGCTGTACCAGCTGGAATACTCTGTTGTTACTGGATCCCGTTCGAAGTACTCGGCAGACAGCACAAAGTTGGTGCGGCCGTCATCACTGCCCCAGCCCCAGATGCCTGAAATGGTGCGTTCATTGTCAGTGCCGGCTTCTTCAATGCCGCCAATGTCGCCGTACAGCTCCAGTCCCTCGAATTCTGTCCGCATGATGATGTTGACCACGCCAGCCACCGCATCGGAGCCGTATAGGGCAGAACCCCCATCGGTGAGCACCTCGACACGCTCGGTCATGGTCAAAGGGATGGCATTGAGGTCGACAAATTCCTGACCGGAGGAGGTCACCACCGCGGCCGGGGTGAAGCGTTTGCCGTTTATCAGCGTGAGGGTGGAATTGCCACCGAGGTTTCTCAAGTTGACCGAGGCCGTGCCGACCAGCTGTCCGGCATCCGGGGTGCCTGCGATGTTGGTGTCGGAACCTTGGTTGACCTCGAGGTTACGAATAACATCCCAAAGCACAGCTGCTCCCTGAGCCTGCATATTTTGTCGGTCCACCACGGTGACTGGGGAAGGGGCATCAAGTGCCGAACCTCGTATGTAGGAACCAGTAACCACAACTTCTTCTATATCAGATGGATCCTGGGCGACAATCGTTCCAGTCATTCCTGCACTGGCCAGGGTGATTGCCAGACAGAGACTGCGACGCTTCTTACTAGGTAATGAATTATGCATGGTTTCTCCCTTATGTTTACTGCAGTTAATCGTGCTAATTATTTTATTGTTTTTAGATCCAAGGCACCAAAGATTTGATTCTCTAAAGCCTGCTTCCAAAATCTAGGCAAAGTAACTTTGACAAGTTTCTCTTCATAGCCGGATATTCGTGCCTGTCGTCTTATCCCAGCTGCGCCCTCTCGGGACTGGCTTAGATCCCTGTTGCCACTGGGAGTCATAGGATGCAAGGTTGGCCAACACCTCTTAACCGTTCCTAGTGGCATCAGCAATCGCTTTTACTTGAAATCCGGCCAGACAACTCTTTTAAGGCGGTTAGTACCAAACTCGGAATTATAAGACCATTGATGGTCCGTGACAATTATTTTCATCCAGATTCTGGAAGATATTGTAACTCCTAGGAACAATTAACTCTTTGAATTTATTAAAATCTCCTCTGTAAATCTCAATGAGAGAAGCAACTTTAAGCAATTTCCAAAAAGTAGCGTTGGTATCAGTTTGCTGCTCCAGGTTGCCCCTTTGCTAATTGAAGTCCGACCGGGGACAATACACGTCAGAGGCAAAACCTGTATTCACTCCTACTGTCCCTGATTTGCCGCACCTGAATCTGACCATGTAGAGGCGGTTTCCTGCGGCCAGTAAATCTGGTCTAGAATGTGGATTCTGATTCAGTTCCAGGTGCTTAATCTTGCTCAATCCGTTGCTTCTGTTTACAGCACAGGTCGTGGCCAGCATGTCGGTTCTTTTGCTGGCAGCTGGCTATCTCAAGACAGACCCTCTCGCAGCCAGTTCCAAAATCTTCGCCCTAATGGCAGACTTTATAGTGTTCTATCTGGTCAATGGTATGTCCAGCCCGCATATCGATAACTCTCTGCGGATTGATCACAGTGCAGCAGGCTTGGTTATAACCTTGGGAATCAACGCCATCTGCGGCCTGTTCATGTTCTATTGTTTTTTGATCTTTCAGGAGCAGCAACGCTTTCCGGCGATGCTCGGTGTTGCTTTCGCACTGTAGATGTGCGGAGATCTTTAGTTGACACTGACTCCCAATGGCAATGCTAATACCAATGAGCAGTGGACCAGCTTTCTGGACATCAGCCTGGATCTGTTGCAACTACTTTTCGTTGGTTTTGCCTTATACTGGACCCTAAAGGGTTGGCAGGCCGATCTAGTGGAAGATCGTTGGATCTTCCGTTGGTTGATTATAGGCGTGCAGGGGGTATTAATCTTCATTATTGTACTGGCCGAGAATTTTCTACTACCAGGCGGTTCAATCAATGATGCGACCGGTCAAGCTCTGATTGTCTACACCATTGCCGCCTTAACTCTGGTAATGCTGTTGGCTGCCATGCGATCCGATTTTGTATCGCTCAGTGGTGTCATCCGCAAAGTCGCTGAGCTCACTAAGGAACCTCAGTCCAAGAGTGTATTATCCCTTGATGTTGATTCCTTCAATAATGCTTTTCGCAATGGCAAACTGTATCGGGAGCCAGGTCTGACCATTTCCGGGTTGGCTGGAAAACTCAATATTCCGGAATACCGTCTCCTTGCCTTTATCAACACGCAACTGGGATTCCGTAATTTTAATGCCATGCTGCACAAGTACCGTATTGAGGACGTCAGTGAAGTCTTGGCCAACCCTGAGAACCGGGCTGTACCGATTCTGACTATTGCCTTAATCAGTGGGATATCAGTCCATCACGCCATTCAATAACGCCTTTCGGAATATCATGGGGGTGACACCGTCAGAATATCGCAATCAGAATCTCGGCTAGTTTGGGACATTGGATTAACAACAGCTAATCGTTTGCGATAGAACGGCAGGTTGTTAGAGAATCCGGTCAGTTACCTCCTGTGCAGCCACTAGTGCTAATACTGGATTTATTTCTTACCTTTGAAGTATCCTTGCGGTGAACTGACACAACTTAAAGAAGCCTGATTCTGGTCGCCATGATGTGCATAGTTCTGCAACCATGGCAAGCCACATAAGGGTTGGAAAAGTTCCTAGGGAGAGTAGGGCATTGAACGAGTTTGTTTACAATCTGGCAATCTGGCTGGACGACACCCAATGGAGTACCATGTTGCATGAGTCCTACTATATGTACAACTGGGTGGAATCAACCCATGTTCTGACCCTCATGCTGAGTCTGGGCATGCTGTTCCTTATTGACTTGCGTATGCTGGGTTATGCACTCCCTGAGGTTTCTGCCAGCAAGCTCGCCGCCCGGCTTAACGTGCCTATGCTGGTTGGTTTTGCGTTGATGTTCATCACCGGCATCTTGCTTTTTTATGCGGTACCAGTGCGTACTGCCCAAAGTCTGTGGTTTCGCATCAAGATGTTGTTACTGGTGGCATGTGCAATCAATGCGCTAATGTTTCATCGGCGCATGAATCAATCGGTGGGCAGTTGGGACTTGGAACCGCGGGCACCTGGCTCTCTGCGGTGGGGAGCAATGCTATCGCTGGTTTTTTGGTCGTTCATTGTTATTTGTGGTCGTTTCATTGCCTATGATTGGTTCGATTGTAGCCCTTCCTCATCGGGTTTTATAGCCGACCTGTCGGGTTGCATTGATGGTCAGACCAGATTCTGATCAATAGCCGGAGTTGCAGATGCCTGTTAGTTTTTTCTCAACCTGGACCCGAACCCTCATGGCTGCTGCGGTTATCGCATTGGCAGTATGGGGGTTGTATGGAAATATGGCCTCGGCAGTCTATCCTTTCCTGTTGGGATTTTTTGAGTGGATGGAGACTACTTGGTTTGGTGTCATTGGTAAGACTTGGGGAGCTGCTTTTGCCTTTGTGGAGGCTATACATCTACTTGGACTTGCCGTGCTTGGTGGTTGTGTGATTGCCAGCGATGGCCGCCTGCTGGGGCTGTTGCTTACTGATGTTGATGCCAGTACTCTTTTTGACAGGACGCATAGAGTTTTTGTCTGGGCACTATCGGTGCTGATTTTCACTGGTGTGTTTATGGCCTGCGGAGTTGCCACCAAGATCTACTATCTGCCGGTGTACTGGTTTAAAATGCTTGCCTTGATTGCCGGTATTTTGTTCCATTTTTTTATTCGCAGGCCATTGTTGCAGCATGAGTTGGATGAACTGAATCCAGTGGTCACCAAACTGGTGGCTGTTGCCTCAATCCTGGTCTGGTTGATGGTTGCTGCCACCGGTCGATGGATTGGGTTCAGCGGATGAGTAGGCTAATAGATATTAAATTGAAGAGAATTTCAGGTCAGCCGTAATGAGAGTTCCAGGGAAAGAGACCATCGTCCAAACCTCGGATGAGTATCAGGCCAGCAAAAAATCAGGACGAATCAAGGACGACCAGGCTGCCGCCTTGCTGGTCGCCCAAACCTTTATTGTGTTCTCTGCAATCTACTGGTTTCTGCAGATTGAATCCGTAAGAGAGTTGTTACAACTTGCCTATGGTTAGGTCGCCAGCATCACTTGGCGAGAAATCCAGTTTTTCCGTTATTATCAAAAAGTGGTGCCCGACCCTGAATACCTCAAGTTGCAGGTCCGCTTATTGCAAGGGCGAGTAGTCTGTAGCCATCATGTACTCCCGCTCAATAGCGGCGAGGATTTCGCCGTCTGCATTGGAGGCGGCTGCTACTTCCAGCCATTCGGGATCTTGGATAAACGCCTGCCATGAGGCATCAGCGGCCTCTCTGCTGGCATGTTCCAACACATAAATCAGAGTGTCTTCTGCTTTTTCTTCATTGGTGGGAGTCCAGTAGCCCACCACTTTCATACCATGCTTGGCGAAGATACGGGTAGTATGATCTCGAAAACGAGCATGCAGCTTGTCTAGGTTGCCGGGGGTTGATGTGTAGGTGCGAAGCTCAAAAACCTTTTCTTCTTGCGCTGAGACACCAGCCAACACGCCGATACCATAGCCTAAAGTGATCGAAAGCAAGGTTAAGGCCGTTATTTTTAAATAGAAATTCATTTTTCTCTCCTAGAGACTGTTTTAACCAATGACATATCTACTATACACCAGCCTCTACTTAATAGCGATATTATTATCCCCCAATCAGTTTCCGCCATTACAGTTCCAAAGCATCATGCGCCTAAATTATCGATCTAAAGCTACTCTGAACCTTGTCGACCTTGAGCAAACAATCCGCACCGCTGGAAAAACATCGCTAAATAGTGGTAATCTTAGTTGACATACAGGAATGGTAATCGAAAGTCCGACGATGAAATTCAGTATTGTTCCAGTCATTTTCACTATAGCGGTATTATGTTCTGTCTCGGTGCAGGCCCAAGGGCTGAGTGCCCAGGATCGGTCGCTGCTGAATGCCCTTGAGTCTCTGGATGCCTTGGAAAATACAGTCGGTAACGCAGACCTGGTGCTGGCCGAGCCTCTGTTTCAGCTGGCTGAGGAATACCGTCGGCAGGGACGTTTTGCCAATGCCCATGCTACATTGGATCGCGGCATGCAGATCGTGCGAATCCATGGCGGACTTTATGTTCGGGATCAGATTCCCTATATTGAGAAAAAAATAGAAAACTTCGCAGACTGGAATGACTGGGAGTCTGCCCGCGAGCAGATGGAGCATCTGTTGTGGTTACATCGCAAGAAATCCGAGCAGATTGATGCGCCCCTGCTAGAAGATCTCATGCAGCTTGCGGCATTTCATGTGCGCGGCATTAGTGAGGATGACACCGAATTTCAGGCCTATCATTTTCGGCGTGCCTCAGCCACCAATTGGCTGTCAGTGGCTGCTGCCGAACGGCTATGGGGCCGTACCGATGAACGCCTGATTCCCATGATTTACTCCCTGGTACAGCAATATCATCTGCAGACGGTGGCCGTGCGCCGGGGCGGGAGTACAGGGTATAAGCTGCGACAGATTGTGCCTGGTTCCGACTGGGTGCGTGAGCGGTCCGAAATGCAGGATTATTTTTATCAGACCGGCATGCGCCTGTTGCAGCAGATTGAGGAAATCTATGAGGCTGAAGAGCCACCTAATGCGGAGGCACTGGCCATGACCCGACTTTACCAGGCCGACTGGCAGGTTATGTTTTACGAACGAGAACTGGCTCTGGAATCCTATGGAATGGCTTTCAACGGCCTGCTGGAGGCCGGAGTATCCCGAGAAGTAGCAGACAGTTATTTTTCTTCCGCCACCCTGTTACCGGAAACTGAGTTTTATGACAGCCTCTCTGACGCTCTGGCAAGTCGCCATGTCAACCCCCAATTAAGTGAGTTGGAACTGCAAACAGAAGCCGGACAAGCACTGGTAGAGTCAGCACTCTATTTTGCCGAGTGGAGTCCAACATTCCCCTATGCCAGATCCCCTTTTTCACACAGTGCAGGCAATCCGCAGGACGGTAATTTTGGGCTGTTCACCTTTCACATTACTGGTGTCTCCGAGATTTCAGCGTTGCTGAGTCGAAAGCGCAGAGAGGGGTTTGGTGAGCTGGTGGACGTAACTGTGCTCAAGCCACATGCAGCCTTTGCCAAGAACGAAAATGAAATGCGCAAGCGTTTGGAATCACTGGCTATTCGTCCGCCACTGGTGGATGGATTACCCCGCGATACCAGTGCGGCCCTGGTTTATCATCCCGCTTCGGTGCGTAGTTCGAACATGCCTTGAATTGCTGGTTGTCCGGCATTGTCGAGTCAGTGCTGATTTGGAAATTACAAATTTGGTCTGTTGCAGAAAATATCAATCGTTCAGATGCTTTTGATGACGCATGCAACGAAGGTTTCGCCAATAGAAAAGTTAGCTTATTGGCTCCAATTCTAAAGCTCGGTATTGCGATTGCCGACTCAGTTGGTGAAAGACACAATACTTCAACTAACCATAATGCCCTGTTTTTTCCTGATCAAATTATAAACACCACATTAGCAGACAGACCATAGGTAGTAAGTTTTATGGCATGAAGAGGAGGAATAAATAGCCAGCATTCTGTTATGCAACCGAACAGTTAATATTGACGCATTAGGAGTCCAACCAATAATGAGTGAAGTGAGTCTTGTCAAAAGCTCGACTGCCAAAATTACATCCACTAATCCGGTATGCTACGTTCTTGATACCAATGTTCTTATTCATGACCCCACAGCTATCCTCAATTTCGACGAACACCACGTTGTTATACCAATTACAGTACTCGAAGAGTTGGATTCGCTGAAGAGCGGACGCCAGTCGATTGCGGCCGACTGTCGTCAGGCCATACGCGAGCTGGATCGGCAGCTTGGGCGTGCCAATCCGGTGGAGGTAGAAACAGGTGTAGGGATATTGCGTTGCGAAGGGGATGAAAGGGGTGGTGTGCTCTCAATCTTGATGACACAGACTCCTGATAATCTGGTGATAATTCCCAACAATCTGAATGATAATCGCATTCTTAACGATGTGGGTTATTTGAAGCAACAGTATCCCGACCGTAAAGTGGTGTTGGTAACCAAAGACATCAATGTTCGGCTCAAGGCTCGTGGCTGTGGCATTGAATCCCAGGATTATCACAGTGATCAGCTGCTTAGTGACATAGAACAAATCAACAAGGGGTACGTTAAGTATTCCGGTTCCTTCTGGGATCGAGTTGACGATGTGGAGACTCGGCAGCAACAGGGACGCACTGTGCATGCAATTGCAGGAGAAGAGTTTGGGCAGGAAGTATTCCCTAACCAATTCATCTTTGATGATACCGATTTTGTTGCCAAGGTTTTATCAACCAGACATAAGAAAGTTACATTGCTGCATCAGGAGGCTGCCAGCTTACTTGAAACCGAGGCATGGGGTTTGAAGCCCAGAGATCTTTTTCAGGCCATGGCACTAAATTTGCTACTGGATCCCGAGATGCTTCTGGTTAATCTGACCGGGGCCGCAGGATCGGGAAAAACTATTCTGGCCTTGGCTGCGGCTATTGAACAGACGGTAGCGAACCAGCTTTATCGGCGTATCATTGTCACTCGCAGCACCCAGGGCCTTGATGAGGACATCGGTTATTTGCCAGGCAATGAAGGGGAAAAGATGGAGCCATGGCTTGGTGCCATTACCGATAACCTTGAAGCACTGCACTGGGAAGATGAAAACTGTAGCAGCAGCGTCGAGTATGTATTAAACAAGGTTCCGCTGATGTTCAAATCCCTCAATTACATTCGGGGCAGATCATTTCAAAGCAGCCTCATCATAATTGATGAAACGCAGAATCTGACACCGCATCAGATCAAGACCATTGTAACTCGGGCCGGTAATGGCTCCAAAGTAATCTGTCTTGGTAATCTGGCACAGATTGATACACCCTACCTGACACCAATCAGCTCTGGCTTGACCTATTTGTCTGAACGGTTCAAGAGCTTTGAGCAGGGGGGCAGTATCCTGCTGCAGGGCGTGCCTCGCTCGGCACTCGCTGCATTTGCTGAGGAGAACCTCTAGTGCCTCAGTCCTAAAATACCCAGTTTATGAATGCGAATAGACCATTGCCGTATATTAAAAAGTACAAGCTTGATGAAATTAATTTGGGGAAAATGTTGTGTAATGGAAGCTATTCATTAGCACCATACTACAATCATGTGATTCCCTAAATTTAGTTGTCGGGTAATTGCTGGTCCATGGACTGAGCCGGAGTTTGATCTGTATGCTGGCCTACAGGTTTGGCTGGCACACCCACCACAGTGGTATGTGCCGCCACATCATGCAACACCACACTGCCGGCACCAATCTTGGCACTTTCACCTACAGTGATGTTGCCAAGAACCTTTGCTCCAGCAGCGATCATTACACCTGACCTGATCTTGGGGTGGCGGTCTCCCTGTTCATTGCCGGTACCGCCAAGAGTGACCTGTTGCAGTATTGACACATTGTCTTCAATTTTTGTCGTCTCGCCAATTACGATACCGGTTGCGTGGTCAAACATAATACCTTTGCCGACCGAACAAGCGGGATGGATATCCACGCCAAACACTTCTGAATTTCGGCTCTGGAAAAACATGGCTAGGGCCTGTCGTCCATTTTTCCATAGGAAATGTGCTAGCCTGTGTGCCTGGATTGCTTGAAAACCCTTGAGATAAAGGATGACAGGAAGATACGCGCAAGTGGCGGCATCACGCTCATAGACAGCGCGGATATCAGCAACCGCATTGTGCATGATGTCTGGTGAAGCCTTGTAAGCGGATTCAAATAGCTCTCTCACTGACACCGCCGGCATCACATCATCTGACAGTTTATTGGCCAGAATGAAACTGAGTGCCGACTCCAGACTTTGATGATTCAGGACACAGGCAAATACATAACTGGCTAGCAATGGTTCCTTACGGGTAACCTGATCGGCTTCCTGTCTGAGCTGTTGCCAAATTGCCTCTGCCATAGCTTGCCCCTCAACAGCAACCTACTTAATTATAGCGGTAATTTCAAACCTGTGGCGATAGCAAGTCAATACCTTGAAAGGATAATCTGGAACTGGCAGTCATTACTATCAACTCTTCGCCCGTTTTTGTTGGTCAGGAATATTGTAGAGTCAGCACAGAAGTTAGCATAGAATCCCCGATGCCCGACTTGCTATAATTTACTAAAGTGTTTGTCTATGGTGGAGGTCGAATCTGATAATGTAGCTGTTAGAGACAGTTTCTTTAGTGCACTTTCCATCACAACTTGACATAAACCCAATAGGGTTGGAGTAATAATACATTTTCACCAGTCGTAGTGGGTTAGGTGCTATTTAATCTATGGGTTGATATAGAGTCTGCTTTATTCTTCTATTACGATCCCATTGCATGAGTTTGTACTAAATACTGAATGATGGTCGAATACTACAATAGAGTCCTGTTTATGCACTTCGTCATTTGCAGTATCCCGATTATACTGCTGGCTTGATTCTAACGGGATAGTTCATGGCTTTTTTCCCATTAATTAGTCGGCTCTGTTACATCATCGCAGGCTGTCTGGCAGTGGTCACATCAGTTGGTCAGGAGCGATTGCAGTACCAGTATTGGCTGGAACTTGCAGCGGCTGATCAGCGCTACGCCGATCGTGCCATTGCCGTTGGCAGGAATCAGGCATTTCTGGAATTTCTTGGCGAGGATTCCGTTATCTTTCGGGATGGTCCTCTGGATGCACTGGCTTATTATTCCTCACCTGACTTCTCCGGTCGGGATCTTACTTGGGAGGCACACTACATTGACGTGTCTCGTGCTGGCGATCTGGGCCTGTCTGCCGGCCCGCTTACCATCGTTGATCCCGACCGAGAGCAGGGCAGCGACCTTTTCGGGCACCTGATTTCGGTGTGGGAAAAGCAAGACGGACAGTGGAAGCTAGCTGCCGACATGGCCGTGTTTATTCCAGGTTTTCTCAGTCTGGAAGTTGAACCTGCTTTCGCTGACACCCTGCCGGTGTTTCAGGAAACGCTTGATTCGGAATTGATCGGCATCGAAGTCAGTACTATGCAGCGATTGGTTGAGGCTGATAAAAACTACGGTCGTTCAATCAATATTAGAGGTGGAGAACGTGCCTTACTGCGCTACGGAATGGAAAACATTCGAGTGTACTTGCCTGGGATGGGACCAGCTATTGGAGCAGATGTGGCCAGTTCGGTATATGGTGCTTTCCTTGATGGTCTGTTGGAAACACTGACTCCGCTGAACCTGAATCACATGGGGAGCTATCTGAGCGAATCGGGGGAGATGGGATTCACTTATGGCATCATGGCCACTAATCCTGAGGAAGTACAGCAAGGCTTCAATACCAATTACTTACGACTGTGGCGATTGTCTGACAGCTATGAATGGCGTATTGCCGTGGAAGTGCTGCGGCCCTTTGGTGAGTGAACGATTTTAGTTCTCAACCCATATTTCCCGTTCACCGTAGTCCATTCGCATCCCGATACGATTGACCAGCACAAGGGCAAGGGTGTGTCGACCGTTTGTCAGGGTGCGAGTATCCAAGGTAAAATCAAATCCGAGCATGGGAGCATTGGGATCGCTATTTACGGCTTTGACCGCCACCACATCCGCCCGATTATTTCCGTAGCTGGCATTGCCTAGCTTTTTGTCATCCAGCAACACCTGCACTGTATCGATTCCGATGTCCTCACTGTAGGCCCAGCCTCGTAGATTTTCTATGCCCGACAGCCTGGCACCAGATGCCGGATAATCAATCCAGGCCTGAATGGGATAGGGACAAGGGAAGGCTCCAATCCCGGTGCCCTTGGTAATCCGTGTTGCCCCATAGAAGGAAAACTGCTTGTCGTCTCCCAGCAGCGACAGCTGATCCAAGGGAAACAGAGACTCAACCTGCGGGCATAGCTCTGCCATCAGTTCAGTCTTGTGTTCGATGTTTAGTGTACTGTCTTCATTGATATACAGTGCCGGGAGTCCGGCATGAGCCTGCAGACTGAGATTGTCTTTGTTCCACAGCCTTAACTGCAGAAGGCGTCCGTCCCTGACCGCCTTGTCCCGATCCAGGGTCAGCGTGTTGCTGGAGAGACCAGCAAACTCAATCTGGGCAGCCGTGTAATAGTTGTCAGTGATAAGGAGGGTGTTGGGATCAGGTTGCTGCGCAAGCAGATTGGCCGTGTAGCTGGCAAACTCCTTCCAGCCAGCCATTTTGTTAGACAATACATCGGTACCGAGCAAAGGCTGCAATTGCGGCGAAAATGCTTGAGAACCAATACCAATGAAGGCAAGTATTGTGCCGGTGAATCCCAGTGTTGGCACGGAAAGCACCAGTGTGTTTGCAATGGTCTTACTCCATCTCTTGGTACACCAGTCAAAGACCTTGCGTAATACCACTGGAAGTACAGTGAGCAAGGGCAAATATCCCGACAATGGCCAGTGAATGGAGGTGCTGTTGGCATCGGTCCACGGTGCCAGTATCAGGTAGACGGCTAGGTTGATACTGGAAAAAGCCAGCAGGAGTGCCGAGTCCCGATCTCCACCTTGGGTCCGTTTCAATAAGTAGAGTACAGTCAGAATCAGGCTCAGATAAAGCGAGGGTGTTACAACTGTAGCCTGTTTCAGCAGGTGGAATAATCCAGCGGGCTGGAATTGCCATGGGTGTCGTTCGATCAGGTAGAAGCTAGCACTGCTCAATTGATTGCTGAGATTAAACCAGGCAATTGGTATTAGGCCCAGGCTGGCGATGAGGACTGCCAGCCAGAATTTTGGATTGCGCCACTGTCGCCGCTCCTTGGAAAAACATATAAGGAACAAAATTGCTGCTAGGGGGTAGAGGAAAAAGCGGTAATGGGTGCTGAATCCGAGTGCCACCATTAAGCCCGTGGCCATCCAAGCCAGCAAGCGGTCGTTAGAGAGGGCTCGCTGAAAAAAGCCGATAGAAAGAAGACCGAAAACTACCAAAGGGACATCCGGCACTGCCAAAAGCCCCATGAAACCTGCCAGTGGCAGACAGCAGGTGAGTGCAGCCGATTCCAGTGCCTGCTGCTGACTGGTGAGCGGCAGAGCCAGCCAGTAGATTAGTAATGGCAAAAGGGAGCCGAGTAGGATAAACAGGCTTCTGACAGCGAAGGCATCACTTGGACCGAAACCACTTCCCAAGCCTGCCAGCAGGGCGGTCATAAATGGCAGATCGCTATAGGCCAGTGCTAGTCTGGTGGAGGCCCACCAGTAAAAGATCTCATCACTGTAGAGATCCAGAGTCCAGGCCAGATAAAGCTTGGCAATGAGAACCCCGATGCATAAAGCCACCAGCCAACCCATAATGGCTAAAGACCGGGTCGATATGTCTTGCACCAGTCAGCTCCTGAATTGGTCAGACATCAGCAGGCTTGCCGAGTAATGGTTTTTTGGTTACCCAACGGCGAAAGTTGAGCAATTATTTTGCTTCGGCTCTTGGAACAGCCTCCCGATAGTAGCGGCATGGTTTTGTGGTAGCAACGACCTAGACAAAAATTGTTGAAAATCTTGTTGACAATCATTCTCATTACTATTATAAAGGGCTATAGTATAGGTAAAGATGGGTGCTGTGACTGGATTTCCGGGTTTTTTGGATACCAGCATCCGCAATGACAAAATTGTGAATTTAATATAGACCCTATGTACGTCTGCATCTGTCGCCAAATTACTGACCACCAAATCAAGGACCTGTGTCGAGATGGTGCCAGCACTATGAATGACTTGCGCACAAGGCTTGGCTTGGCCAGTGACTGTGGTAAATGTAGCAAGCTTGCCCAGAGCATTGTCAAGGAATATGCCCGCTCGACCGCCTTTGTGAATGCTGGTTGATTCTCAACCCTTTCTATTCGCTCAATAAGCTCCCCTTAGCCATGGTTTTAGCTGTCAGCTGGTTCTTAATCCCGGCTGGCTAACCTTGTTGCATTGATTTAAGTTTTCAGTCGTAGTTCTGCTCAGGAGAATCCTGGAGCCTGCCGAAAATGGTAATGCATATGCTTATCATTTACTATTATCATATATATCAATAAGTTACATTAATTTTTTGTTGACATTGACGCTGATCTGAGGGATATTAGTGCTTGGTTAAACCTAGCACATGAGGAATCCCACATGAAATCTGATAAGACTGTCATTAAGCATTTAAACCAAGCCCTGGGCAATGAATTAATTGCCATCAATCAGTATTTTCTGCACTCACGAATGTATCAAGACTGGGGGCTGAATAAATTGGCAGAGAAGGAGTATTCTGAGTCCATTGATGAGATGAAGCATGCTGATGAACTGACTCAACGAATACTTTTCCTTGAGGGGCTTCCTAATTTGCAGAATTTGGGCAAGCTGATGATTGGTGAAAACACACGCGAGATGTTGGAATGTGATTTGAAGCTGGAGATGATTGCTTGCCCGGATCTCAAAGAAGGTATTGCCTACTGCGAATCTATTAATGATTATGTAAGTCGGGATCTGTTGAGCAGCATCCTTGACAGTGAAGAGGAACATGTTGATTGGCTAGAAACACAGCTATCCCTGATTGACAGGGTGGGTTTGGAGAACTATCAGCAGTCGATGATGTAACTCAGCTAAAAGGCTAGCAAGGGGTGCTCTTATAACATATTACCTTGTCTTAAAAAGGACTTATTTCAGTCAATCTTCAGGCTGGAACGACAGGATGACAACTCTGTTCTTTACAATGAACCAAGCCGGAACATAGCCTAATTCACTGCATAACTGACCCCCAGCATTAGTTCTGGGGGTTTGGGTAGTCTTGCCTTTAGCAATAGGCTAATTCGTTTCCTGCAATCTCTAAATCCCTCCGAGATCGTCAAATCCTTAATCAGAGGTACTTGTAAATGGTTGATACGCTGTGCTGAACCGAATGAAAATCCAATTTGGAAAGTTTAATTCAATTACTAATTTGCAACAAAAGATGCTGCCATGCACAGGTAATTTCCAAGTACTGAGACACACTTCACAAAGCGTTACGAATCCCCTTAGAGTGCTTTGATATGAATAATGGTGGCAAGGTTAACCAAGTAGTTTTCGATTAATTCTTCAAATTCGAAGCAACCTTGGTAGTAATCTTGCAAATGCTGTTTTTGCTGACCAGCTCGCATTAAAGTTTATGCAGAGTAAGATGAAGGACATTAGGGTAGTAAACCTGATGATGGTATACCAAGTTCAAACAGTCAGAAAAAGGGCTGGCAGCCTCTCCAAAAACCAGAAACAGGCAATACAGCCTAGTCCATAAGCCAATCCACGATGGATGCTGGGCACCAGCTTCTTCCCAAGGCGGCTATAGAGTCCGGATCATGGAGACAGCTCAGCC
>JAPORB010000102.1 GCA_026710425.1 Gammaproteobacteria bacterium | reverse complement strand
GGAGAATCTACCTACACGCCCCTTTCCAATCCACATGCACTGAGAGAGCAACTTGATCTGTTTTTGCTCAAAGCCTGGAAAATTGAGAATTCTTTTGAACAAAGTTTCTTTTTACTGGTTCACCTGTCTTATCTTCAAGCGTTCGAGGATGTCAACAAGCGCACTTCCAGACTGGCCTGTAATATTCCATTCATAAAACAGAATTTGTGCCCGCTAAGCTTCACCGACGTAACGCATGATGACTATACTGCTGCGATGCTGGCTATTTACGAGAAAAATGAAGCAAGGCCATTGCTCGATTTATTTTGTTGGGCATATATTCGTTCTTGTGAACAATACGGAATTGTAAAACAGTCCCTGGGGGAAATTGATGTATTTCGCATCCAATACCGTCAGCAAAGAAAAGAAGCGATGGGCATAATCATCCGTGATGGCTTGCATGACGAGGCCGCAGAAAAGGGAATCGTTCAATTTTGTGCCGAGAAGAATATCAAAGAAGTGGACAAATTTGTGGCCATGACACTTGCTGACCTGAGCAGACTACATGCAGGGGCTATAATCGGACTCGGTATTTCCCAAGCACAATTCCTCGCCTGGTCGAATCTTGAGCCAGGATAGTTCGATAATATTTTTGAAAATCCTATCAGCAACTTCAGTCTGTGTTTTTGAGTATCATAATTGCTGAAAGAAATGTTAAGGCAGTAAACTTATCATATTGACACCACCTGGTATCAGTGCATACAAGATCCAACAATAGATTTAATATTGATCCGGTGTAAAATGTCAGCATTTAAACTTCGGCAAAAGATTTCTTATGACAGACTACCTGATAGTGCCATCCATACTTTCGGCTGATTTCGCCCGACTAGGCGAAGACGTTAATACAGTGCTGGAGGCCGGAGCCGATGTAATCCATTTTGACGTCATGGACAATCATTATGTGCCGAACCTGACCATTGGTCCCATGGTCTGCCAAGCCTTGCGCAATTATGGAGTGACCGCCCCGATTGATGTGCATCTGATGGCGTCTCCTGTAGATCAGCTGATTATTGACTTTGCCAAAGCTGGTGCCAGTTACATAAGCTTTCATCCAGAGGCGACTCACCATGTCGACCGTTCTCTTCAGCTAGTGAGAGACCTGGGCTGCAAATCAGGTCTGGTATTCAACCCCGGTACGCCAGTGCATTGCCTGCAATATCTGATGGACAAGGTAGATTTGATCTTGTTGATGTCGGTAAACCCTGGATTTGGTGGGCAGCAATTTATTCCATCCACTCTGAGCAAACTGCGAGAAGTTCGCCAGTTTATTGATGACAGTCCATATTCCATCCGTCTGGAAGTGGACGGCGGTGTGACAGTTCATAACATCAGGAGGATTGCTGAGGCTGGCGCAGACATGTTCGTGGCCGGTTCCGCTATTTTTAACAGTGAAGACTATGGTCAGACGATAGCCGCAATGCGTCAAGTGCTTGCCAAGGCTGCTACGGGCAACATCTAGGAGCGACCGACGATGACTCCCGAAGACTTCAAGCAGTTTGCTGGGCAGGGCTACAATCGTATCCCGTTGGTGCGAGAGGTGCTGGCCGACACTGAAACCCCACTGAGTATCTACCTGAAGCTTGGTAAGGGTCGCCACAGTTACTTTTTCGAGTCTGTTCAAGGTGGTGAGAAGTGGGGACGCTTTTCTATTATTGGGCTACCCTGCAGCACTATTATTCGTGTTCGAGGCAGTGACATCACTGTGGAGACTGATAGTGTGGCAGTCGAGCAGCTTGAAGTTGATGATCCTTTTGCTTTTCTAGCTGAGTTTCAGACGAACTACCGGGTAGCTCCTGTCAGCGGGATTCAGCGTTTTGCTGGTGGATTGGTGGGCTACTTTGCCTACGATACGGTGCGTTATGTGGAGACCAGCATTGGTACAGCAAAGGGGCGCGATCTGATCGGTACACCCGATTTGCTACTGATGGTATCCGAAGAAGTTGTGGTGTATGACAATCTGCGAGGCACCATCTCTTTTGTAATAAATGTGGATCCTGCCAATGAGGAAGCTTGGACAAGGGGGCAAGACCGTCTAAACGAACTTACCGCCCAGATGCAGCAGCCGCTGCAAATTCCGCTACACCGAGAACAAACTGACATTGTCGAACAGGACTTCATGCACTATTTTCAGAAGGCGGATTTCATCAAGGCAGTCAATCTTATCAAGGACTACATTAAGGCTGGCGATGTAATGCAAGTGGTTCTAGCCAGCCGCATGTCGGTGCAGTTTGAAGGAGACCCGATTCAGGTTTATCGCGCATTGCGCTACCTCAATCCTTCACCTTATATGGTGTTTTTCGATTTTGGCGATCACCATGTGGTGAGTGCTTCACCGGAAATCCTGGCACGGGTCGAGGCAGGTAAGATCACCGTACGGCCACTGGCTGGTACCCGACCGCGCGGGGCAACGGAGGCCGAAGACCAGGCATTGGAGCGGGAATTACTGGCAGATGAGAAGGAGTTGGCGGAGCATCTGATGCTGATTGACCTTAGCCGCAATGATTCGGGGCGGGTCTCAAAGATTGGCTCGGTAAAGGTGGCGCGCCGGATGTTTGTGGAGCACTACTCACATGTGATGCATATTGCCTCTATTGTCGAGAGTGAGATCAGGGATGACAAGACGGCTCTTGATGTATTACGCTCAACCTTACCGGTTGGTACTTTGAGTGGGGCACCGAAAGTACGTGCGATGCAGATCATTGACGAACTGGAACCGGACAAGCGGGGAATCTATGGCGGTGCTATGGGTTATTTATCTTGGAATGGCAACATGGATATGGCCATCGCCATCCGCACGGCTGTCATTAGGGATCAAACACTATATGTCCAGGCAGGTGCTGGAATCGTCAGCGATTCTGAGCCGGAGAAGGAGTGGGAGGAAACCCGAAACAAGGCCAAGGCGATCGTGCGCGCTGTGCAAATGGCAGGGCATTCGCTTACTCTGGAGTGATCAGATTTGCTTCGTTGCATGGTGGACTTTCGACTCGAATCGAAAAAATAATGGAGTTCTTGGAGACATATGGTGGCATCAGGGTTGAATGGAAGACTACTGGGTCACCGTCTGTCGCCCACATCCTGAGGAAATGCACGGCGATAGGCCCAATTGAGGTCTAAACCTTATGCTCCCTCCAGATTATAGCTATTGTACACCACTGTGGCACTCCCATCGCCCAGACTGCGGTTCTCAAGCTGATCATCATCTCTCCCAGCTCAGCCTGAATAACATTCTGGAACAACTCTTGACACCTCAGCAAATGAACCCGCTTAAAGAGGCGATTCTCTGGCCTAGATGTTACAAATCAAAAAGTTACTTCTTTCCGTGCCATCCAAATTCCAAGATTTGTTTTAACTCAGCGGTAGTATAATTGGACAATCAAGCCATTGCGTGTTGAGCACCATTCAAATGAGAAGTTAAAAGCTGCCTACTTTGAAAAGGAATACAGAGACTCCATGAAAATCTTGCCCGCGGAAATTCAAATCAGGTTCAAAAGTGGCGAAAAATTAAAGGCAGTAAAAGATTCATAACAGATTCATTCTGATCGTAACGGGAAGCATCTAGTTTTACGCTGAATTGGATGATTGAAACGGAAGCAAAAGGTATAAACAATCTCTCTTAAGAATTGCGTGGCTCGAAGTAGTATTTATTGCCATACCTCGGTATTACTTATGAATACCATCATGATTTTCTGAACGATGTTGTTGGCTTGATTCGCTCTCTGCGGTCAGATTTTGGGCTGAATCAGTACCCTCCACCCGGGGCGAGAAATCATTGATATCTGGTTTGTCCTTATGCCCTTTGGCAAATCGCCGACTGAGAGCCAACCAAATCAACAAACTACCGGCGGTCCAAAACAGCAAAATTACAGTCAGCCCACGCTGGCCAGTCAGTATGCTATCTGGCAATACCACTACCAGAGCTGCCGTGGCCAGAGCTGACAGACCGAAAGACAGGAATAAATACGCCGAAATCAGCAGTTCCAGACCCGCCAGAACGGCAGCCGTCACCAGCCAGAAAGAAGGATACTGAACCAGTTCAATAGGCATTGCCCAACTCCTAAGGGGATGTTCATGATTTGTCTGCGTTGGTAGCAAAAGCTAATGCAGCGGCGCGGGTCAAACCATCTGCCGTATCCCCGGGCAGAAATACAAGCTTGCTGTTACTGCTATCCGCTAGCTGTTCTATGGCATTAATCTGACCCTGAGCAACCTGGAATTTGGCCGCCTCTACTCCATGTTGCTTGATGGCATCGCCAATTATTGAGGTGGCTCTGCCTTGGGCCTCGGCAACGACCAACAGTGCTTCCGCCCGCTTGGTTTCTTCATACAGTTTAGCCTCAGCCTCCAGCTCAATAGCGCGCTTGTTCCCTTCGGCACGAGTAATCGTTGCCCGACGCTCTCGTTCCGCTTCCAGCACTTCAGCCATGGCTTTCTGGGTACTTTCCTGCAATTGCACATCGGTAATCTCGGCACGGGAGATCAATACACCGTAATCCTCACCAGCCTGACCCAAAGCAGCTCTAATTGCCTGGTTCAAACTTTCTCGGTCACGTTGTATGGCATCTAGTTCCACTTTGCCTATCTCGGCCCGCACCAGCGACCGTACCAGCCCCAGTACCAAGTCACCGATGGAGTTGACCCGAAAAATCGATTCTTCGGGTTTCTGGACACGGTAAACCACCAACAACTCGACGCGAAACACCACATTGTCCGCCGAGACCACATCAAGAGACACAGTGTTCATTACTTGGTCAGCAATTGAAACCTTGCTGTGAACTTTATCAATGAAGGGAACAATGAATCCAACCCCGGCCTTAAGCGTTTTGTGGCGAGCACCTAAGCGGGTAATGACCCACTCCTCGGACTGGGGCACGATATTTAGACCCATCGCTGTGGTAAGTGCGATAAGTCCCGCCAGCAGAAGATAGAAAAGCGTCATACCATCCATAATTTTTGCTCCTCTTAATGCTTAGCATTGCACGTTTTTCGGGAAAGCTAACATTATTATAGCATGCAATTACTGGTTGATTCGGGGAATAGGCACTGGATGGCAGGGGGCTGACCTCAAAAATTGGCTGAGTGAGACAGCCATAACCAGAGAATCCAAAGAATTCCAAACCTATCGGGCTGGTGGTTAGCGTTTCTGCTCGGGCTGTTGGTCCTTGAGACTAGCGTAGGCTTCCAGTGCCCGTTCACGGGAGATTCTCAGATCCACCACCGGCAAGGGGTAGTTCTTACCAGGCACCACATCGGCTGTGCTCAGCACGTCCGTCGGAGCTGTCGCTGGCTCGTGAATCCATTTATCAGGAAGTTTTGCCAACTCAGGCACATGCTGACGGATGTACGCTTCTGCTGAAAATTTCCGGGACTGGGTCACCGGGTTGAAGATACGAAAATAAGGTGCAGCATCGGCACCGCAACCAGCCACCCACTGCCAACTCAGGGTGTTATTGGGGAGGTCTGCATCCAGCAGACAATCCCAAAACCAGCTGGCACCCTCACGCCAATGTAGCAGCAGATTCTTGACCAGAAATGATCCCACCACCATGCGTACCCTGTTATGCATGTAACCAGTAGTCCACAGTTCACGCATGCCGGCATCCACTAAGGGATAACCAGTTTCGCCGCGCTGCCAGCTTTGAAGCAGGTGCTGGTCCTTGAGCCAGGGAAACTCATTGAAGCGAGGGTTGAGGTTTTGCTCAGTAAGAGTCGGAAAGTGAAATAGCAGGGAATAGGAAAACTCGCGCCAGACCAGCTCACGCTGAAAGTACTCAGCATTGGATTCCTGCACATTCATGCGCCCTGCATTGGTGGCTGCCTCCCATACTCGATGAACTGAAATCTCGCCAAAATGCAGATGGGGAGAAAGCCGGGATACGCTCTCCAGTGCAGGAAAGTTCCGCCCTTCTTTGTAGTTGCTAAGGCCGGCCTGAACAAATCTCTCCAGTTTATCCTCAGCTCCAGCCTCACCAGGTGTGAAGTATTGGGTAAATCCAGAGTACCAAGGTACTGAAGGCAACAGGTTCAGGCTGTCAAGCTTTTCCTTTGGCTGATCACATAAAGCAAGGGTCAGAGCTGGTTTCTTGCTCAGGAAATGACTTATCTTCACGCCCTTGGCTCGACTGCCTTTATAAAATGGAGTAAATACCCTGTAGGGCGTACCGTCTCCCTTGAGGTTTTGCCAAGGTTCCCATAATAATGAACCATTATAACTTTTGACTTCAAGCCCGGATTGCTCCAGCGATGCCTTTAGTTTGCTATCCCGCCTGATGCGCCATGGCTCATAGCAGCGATTCCAGAAAATACCTGAAATATTTTGCGCCTGCACCAACTGAGGGATCAGTATCAATGGATCGCCACTGAATACCCAAAGTCTGTGGCCCAGAGCCTTGTCAAGTGCTTCCAAGGAGTGCAGCAGCCACCAGCGGCTGGCCGCTCCTGCCTTCCAGTTGCCCGCATTTACGTCATCAAGTATGTAGATTGGCAGCACGGTGCCGGATGAGGCGGCGGCGATGAGTGCCGGGTTGTCCTGGAGGCGCAGATCTTGTCTGAACCACATTAGATTACGGATTGACATGAACTGATTTCCTGCGGTGCAAAGTTTGCATACTCATCATTGGCTTTTGAGGCTTAGAATTTTACTGACGGCTTAGTACAGGGGCCTGTTGCATGGTCACAGAGACTGAGAAGATTTTGATTTCCGTTATAGCGTTGGGCAACAGCAAGAAAGTATATTTTTCGACAAGCGGAATACGTCAGTTGAAGGTTGCAGGATTACTTGTAACCTTAGTTCCTCAAAGCACGGTCAGTTTTGTTTTAATCAATGTATTCGCAGATTTGTTCCATTGTTTAGCCTGGGCAATTGCTCCGAATGGATGTTTTATATGACAGAAATCGATATGGCCACTCTGTGCTATTATGGGCCAACCATCGCAAAGTGATGCAAACTTTTTGCTAGCATAGTCCCACAGGTATGTTTCTGATGCTGTTGATGATAGACAACTACGATTCCTTTACTTATAACGTTGTGCAATACCTCGGTGAACTCGGTGCCGAGGTTGAGGTGTACCGCAATGATGCCATCAGTGTGGAAGTGATTGCTGATAAGGAACCGCAGCATATTGTGCTTTCTCCCGGACCATGCACTCCCAACGAGGCGGGTATTTCCCTTGCGGTGGTGAAAGCCTTCGCTGGCAGGATACCTCTACTGGGAATCTGTCTCGGTCATCAAAGTATCGGGCAGGCCTTTGGCGGTAACATTGTCCGTGCCAAACAGGTTATGCATGGAAAACTCTCTCCAATCATACATAACGGAAAGGGTGTTTTTACCGACCTGACCAATCCCTTTACAGCGACCCGTTACCATTCCCTGATTATCGATCAGGACAGTCTGCCCGATTGTCTGGAGGTAACAGCTTGGACTGAAAATGATGACGGCCAGTGTGAGGAAATAATGGGTGTCAGGCACCGGGAACTGGAAGTGGAAGGTGTGCAATTTCATCCCGAATCCATTCTCACCGAACATGGACACCAACTGCTACATAATTTTCTGCACCGCAATTAGAGCTATCTCATCAGCCATACTAAACCAGGAGACTTCAGGTGGATATCGCCAGTGCAATTAAAAAGGTCACAGGCCAGCAGGATTTGAGTGCTGATGAGATGATTGCAGTAATGCGTGACATTATGAGTGGGGCGACTTCGGATATACAGAATGCGGCCTTTCTGGTGGGACTGCAGATGAAAGGGGTGAAAACGCCAGAGCTACTCGGTGGTGCAACTGTGATGCGCGAGCTCTCTAACCGTGTAACTGTTTCTAACCGGGAACATCTGGTAGATACCTGTGGAACCGGGGGTACTGGTTCGGGAATTTTCAATGTTTCCACCGCTTCTGCCATGGTGGCGGCGGCCAGCGGTGCGCGTGTTGCAAAACACGGCAACCGCGGTGCTACCAGCAACAGTGGCAGTGCCGATGTGCTGGAAGTGGCCGGGGTGAATCTGATGTTGAGTCCCGAACAGGTTGCCCTTGCCATTGAGGAAGTGGGGGTCGGCTTTATGTTTGCACCTGCCCACCACAGTGCCATGAAATATGTCATTACAGTCCGACGGGAAATAGGGGTACGCACTGTATTCAACCTGCTTGGCCCCCTGACTAATCCAGCTAGTGCCCCGAACCAGGTCCTGGGCGTGTTTGATGCGGACTGGATTATTCCCATACTTGAGGTATTGAGGGCTTTGGGTAGCGAGCATGTACTGGTGGTTGCCGCTGAGGATGGGCTGGATGAAATCAGTCCCGCCTCACCTACCCGGGTAGGTGAATTGAAGTGCGGTGACATTAATGAATACACGATCAGACCTGAAGATTTTGGCATCAGCGGTCATGCCGATTATCGGACACTTCAAATCGACTCCCCGACAGAGAGCCTGGTTATGCTCAAAGCGGCATTGTCAGGTGAACATCAAGCCGCTGGCGATATAGTTGTCCTCAACGCTGGTGCTGCTCTTTATGTGGCTGGGCTTGCCGAAGATCTGGGTGCAGGTGTGGATCAGGCCAGAGCGGTATTGATCTCCGGGGTTGCTGTGAAAAAACTGGATGAACTTGTTAGTTTTACCAAGCAGTTTGACTGAAGTGCAAAGTCGTCGGCAATCCATCAGGGCAGATTGAACGACTTGGCAAACTCACAGATGGCAACTTCAATTCTGCAAGAGATTGTCCAGCGAAAGGCTGGGGAAGTCTCCGTCGCCCGGTCCCGTCGCAGCTTTTCTGAGTTGGAATCTGCTCTGGGCAACAGTAGTCCTTTGCGCGGGTTTACTGCGGCGATGGACGCAAGAATCTCGCAGCAAAAGCCTGCCATCATTGCCGAAATCAAGAAAGCTTCTCCTTCAAAGGGCTTGATCAGAGAAGATTTTCATCCAGCCGACCATGCCGCCGATTATAGTTCACATGGGGCCACCTGCCTTTCGGTACTGACCGATCATCACTATTTTCAGGGCCGTGATGACTACCTGGTTGAGGTGCGGCAGGCGAGTCAATTGCCGATATTACGGAAGGACTTTTTGCTTGATCCCTATCAGATTGCCGAATCCCGGGTGCTGGGTGCTGATTGTGTGTTGCTGATAGTCGCCGCCCTGGAACAATCACTACTGGCTGATCTTGTGGCCTATGCACAGTCAATTTCCATTGATGTTCTGGTGGAGGTGCACAATGCGGATGAGCTGGAACGGGCCCTGCAACTGAATACTCGGCTGATCGGTATCAACAACCGGGATTTGCATGCTTTTGATACCTCTTTGCAGACCACCCTGATGCTGGCTGGGCAGGTTCCAGATGACAAACTGATCATTACTGAGAGCGGCATTCATTCTACGGCTGATATCTCACTGATGATTGAGAATGGTATCTACGGATTTCTGATCGGTGAAGCTTTTATGCGCGCTGAGCACCCTGGCGAGAAGTTGCGTGAGATGTTTGCTGATCAGTTATGATGCTTGCGGAACAATGTGACCTTTTCCTGTATGAGGGGGGGGGGAGTCTTTACAGCGAGCATGTTTGGATTGCTAATATGGAGAATTATTCCGAGGACGAATCTGCTGAGTTTTTCAATACAAAACTTGCAAACCTTAAATTGCTGACAACAGTGCGGGTTTTCAAACAGGTTCTAGAAATTTCGAGGCAGGGAATCTGAAATTTATACATAAAAGTGGGAAACAGAATGAGCAGTTGCATAAAATGGGTAGACAATGTCATGTTTGTTGGTGAGTCAGACAGTGGCCATGCCATCGTGCTGGATGGTGCTCCAGAGGGTGGTGGAAGAAATAGAGGAATGAGGCCTATGGAATTGGTCGCATTGGGAGTCGGCAGTTGCTCATCCTATGATGTGATCACCATTCTTAAGAAAGCGCGCCAAAGGGTCAGCAGTTGTGAAGCAGAGATCAAAGTCACTCGAGTGAATGACACACCAGCTGTGTTTGAATCCATCCACCTGCATTTCAGAATAAGTGGTATTGATCTCAGTGAAAAGCAGGTACAAAGAGCTATTGAGTTGTCAGCTGACAAATACTGCTCCGCATCAATCATGCTCAAAAAGGGTGGAGTTAAGATTACTCATGACTACGAGATTGTTTGACGGACACACAACAAATGGACACCAGTTATGAGGAGTTTGCGTCTGAGTTTGTTGCTATTCGTGATCCTAACACTGGCGTAGCGGAGGTCAGGCAATGGTCTGATGCCATGGGTGTTGGTGATACTTTTCTTGACTTGGGTTGTGGTCATGGCCTGCCATTGGGAGTGTTGTTCAGAAACAGGGGGTTGAAACTCTACGCCATAGATAACTCGCCTTCACTTTTGGATGAGTACAAGCACCATATCCCTGAGGCGGTTACCGCCTGTGAGTCGGCAGTGGACTCTGACTTATTTCTGGAGCAGTTTGATGGCGTTTTGGTATGGGGTCTTATTTTTTTGCTTGAACAGGCGGATCAGATTACTGTCCTTGACCGGATATCTAGTCGGCTGAAGCCGGGCGGTCATTTGCTTTTTACCGCTCCTTGGCAACAATGCCAGTGGCAAGACTTACTTACTGGTAGGGAATGCCTGTCACTGGGTTCTGTCAGCTACCACAAAATTTTGCGGCAAAATAAGATAAATGTCAGGGGTGGGTTTTTGGATCAGGGTGAGAATTATTACTACGATGTAGTAAAGCTACCCATTGCGAAGTGCTGAGAAATCCAAGCAGCTGTAATTGACTCTATCGGTCGATTCTCTCAATCCCGTTGCGCAGTTGGTAGTGTAGGGCAGGCCGTTGGATTATTGATCTGCCCCCTCGTTGAGTGAAGAGTTACTGGCTAAAGACGGTAAGTAGACTTTTTCATTACTTCGGCCAGTAGCAACATGCTATGGCGTATAGGCGCAGGAAGGTTTCTACCGCCGGCTTCCTTTGCAGCATCGCCGTGCTTCTTTTCATCTATTAGCATCTGTTCGAGCACAGCTTTGCTGCGGGTGTCACCTTCGGGTAGTCGTTGCAGATGATTCTCAAGGTGCTCACAAACCTGACGTTCGGTTTCTGCCACGAAGCCCAGACTCCAGCGATCTCCAACCAGACCGGCCAAAGCCCCTACACCAAAAGATACGCCATAAAACAGAGGGTTCAACAGGCTTGGTCTGCTGTCCAACTCTTCCAGCCGCTGCTCGCACCAGGCCAAATGATCAATCTCTTCTGCGGATGCCTCTTCCATAGTGGCACGAACTTCACCTAGCCTGGCAGTGCTGGCTTGGCCGGCATACAATGCCTGGGCGCAGACCTCACCGGTATGGTTGACTCGCATCAGGCCAGCTGAATGCTGGCGTTCGGTTTCGTTCAGTCCCGCACAACTTTTGGAAACAGCAGGACTGGGGCGTTCAGCATGATTGGCTCCTGGCATGCAGGTACGTAAGGCCCGGTCAAACTGGACTAGGCATTGATCGATAGGATTTAACGGCATTTGTGTCATGAGGCTATTTTCTCTCACTAGGTTGATGATGTGTATAAGGGGCATAAGTATAGAGGAAATTTAAGTTTCAAAAAACCCCAGCTTCCAAAATTGGGATGTCATCAGCTACAGTTGCGGTGTGGTTTAGAGGGAGTGAAGACAAAGATGGCAATGTATTGCCAAAGCACAATGGTCAGCCGAATCAGGTGTCACTGCGAAAATTTAGGGAGTCCGGCGCATAACCATTGAACTTGAAAGCAAGGAAATACTTGAATGTTCAGATTTTAGAGAGTACGCGTCATTCACTTGTCACAAATCTCAAGCAAAGTCACAATGCCCTTGATTAATTCTTACTAATTAGTCTGTTGCCTAGTATTCTTAATCAAGAACGAACTAAAAAATTTTCAATTGATGAATCATTAGTTTTGAATGAATTGAGTAGCATTGCTCATTCAGCGTTAACTTTGAGTCTTGATTCGGTCAAATCTATTGATCCTGTGAGTGCTCTTGATTTTTGCTATTTGTTCATCATGAACATCTGCCTGATCAGCAAACTGTGGCCACTGTTTAACAGTTTCAATTATCTCAGCGATGATGGTTTTTATCTTGCGCGTCTTCAGATCGGCAATTTCACCGAAAGCAATCAGATCGCTTGAATCAAACTCAGTGCGTTTACCTCCCAGGCTCATTTGATGTTGCGATGTCCAGAGGCCTTTTGGATTGTAGCTGTAAGCAATATCAAAAGCTGGTGCGAGTCGCCATTCACCTTCCCTATCCATAACAAATCCGATATTTTTGGTATGATCGTCCTGATTGCGAGCGATGATGTTGAACAATGTGCGACGCACCTGTTGTTCAATATCTTCAAAAGGAAGATTGAGGGATTTGATGGTTTGAAGCACCTGTTCGTACGAATAGGCACCTGCCATATTGAAGTCGAAATGCTGCAGCGCGCACAGAGATTGATAGTGCAGCTTGCCTCCTGCATCAGTACGGTCAAAGCGCTTTGTCATGAAATGCGCTCGCCCACCCTCTTCATGCAGTTGGCATGGCATCATGGTGATGCCGGCTTTTATCGCCATTAGATGATAGGCATATTCGATCCTCCCAAAACCTTTTGGATCAGCATGTTCCTTGTCCTTGTTTTCAACCACACCATCGAATTTTATGAGCCAATGGCTAAATCCTTTTTTTGCCTCAACCTGACCAGATTGAAATTCATCGGTCTGTTCATTCCAGGCAAGGATTGCCTTGGCCCGTGCACCTCCAGCTGAGGTACCAACGCGCAATATATCCTTAATGTCTTGTGCATCATTCTTGCCTGTTAAGTGACCGGCGAGATTTTCTCGATCACTTAATATCTGGTTTGACAAAGCGACAAGTCGTTCAATTTCGACTTTCCCTGACTTCGAGGGACTGCCTGTTAATATCGGAGTGTATTCAAGCGCACCAATGCCGCGTATGCCGATATAGCAGAGCCGCTCCACCGGATTGAGACTCGTTTCGACACGGTTCTGGTTCGCATGCCAGACATTTATCAGGGCATTGCCAAACTTATCGGGTAGGCTGTCAGCCAGCATACCGGGCAATCCGTGGAAGGTTTCTTTGCTTAATCCTGCAAACTGGAAGGGCGTTTCTTGTAATGGCATTTGCAGAGGAGAAAGCTCTATGCCACTTGCTACGAATTCTGGTGTATATTGAAAGATGCCTATCCCTTGATTTGCTAACCATGTTACGGCACCGATACGTTTACCCCAGAGTTCAACGCTGGCTGTGGTCATGATTCTTCTCTCTCATCATCCTGCCATGTCCATTTTTTTTGATCCTGTTTTCGGACTCGTGCCCGTTGTCGCAATGGTTGGCTCTTTTTTTCCAGCTCTTCAAGTGGGCTCAACCCAGGATCGGGTAGCAACGTTTCCAGGTTGTGTGCCAATCGGAGTGCCTTGAGGATGCGGATGAAGCTGTCAAGAGAGATGCCTTTCCCTTCCTGCACCAAACGAGTGATTGTGCTACGCGAAACACCGGCCTCGCGAGCGAGGTGGCTTTGGGTAATGTTGCGCCTTAGTCGAAGTTCTTCGATTTTATCGCCCAAGGCCTTTTCCACAGTTTCACTGGAAGCGAGGCTAAAATCAATTTTATGCGTCATAATTTCACCACTAAGCCATTACTAACAGCTTAATGCAGAATATATGATACATTAAAATAGAATTCAATAAATATTGATATAATGTGTGAAATTTAATGTCTTATAGGGAAAAAATAGTAATTTATGCTTTAAATATAACTCATTATATTGAAAAAGTATTTTCTCCTGCCGACAGCTGTGTGGTTGGATGAAGTCGCAGACATGCATTTCGGGATTACTGTCCATCACTCCTCAGCAATGGATGGTGAGGAAGTCCACTGCGTACCCATTCATGGTAGATTTTGCTGGGGGAGTGCGCTCGGCGTAGGTATTGCAGAGACTTGCTCCTGATTCGTGCTGAACAGGGCAATGTATAAATTTTTTGCTGAGTCTTTGAGCAACAGGTTTAGCTGCAATATCAAAATTCTGTTGTTCTGTAACGGTTTAAATTGATCCACCAGCCTACCGTGCAACAGACAAGTTCACCTTAGCATTATGTCAGCAATTCCCGCCAAAGGGTCGTCAGTGGGTTTATGATTTGAGGATAATCTCAGCCAGAATGATGTCTGCCCCCTGATTTTTCGTGGTTTTTACTCGTCAGAATGCGTTCTCATCAGCTAATTATCCTCTCAACATGACATGCAGTCACGCTCAATTCCTCTATCTGGCGGACCTTTCACTTCCAGCTTTTTGCTGACGGATCTAAACATCACACCATCAGCCATGATGGGTCATCATGAACTGTTTACCCTTGGTACTTGCGCTTCAATGCCGTAGGCGATACTGCCGTACAGTATTTCCCAGTCGGGCAGCAGCCACCAATCAAACATGCTCCTGACCTTGTGCCAGAAATAACGAAGCCGTTCCGTCTTTTCCTGCGTCTGTTGGAATAGTTGACAGCACAGGCCCTGAACCTGATCCATCAGGAAGGCCAGCATCATCAGGTTGGAGAACACTGATGCCAGGAAATGCTTGT
>JAPORB010000125.1 GCA_026710425.1 Gammaproteobacteria bacterium | reverse complement strand
TGACCGATCGCCTGGGTATTGGCAACAAAACCATTCCTCCTCTGCCTGATATTATTGCCGAAAGAGCGGCTGTTGCCACGGGTTATTGAGAAGTTACGAGTCCTGTTATTTATGCTGAGACCATAGAGGCGACAACCAACGGCATTACGACTGTTACTTATACCTACGATTATATGACCAGAAAGTCTCGTACTGTCGCTCATGATCCTTGGGGGGTGGACCGCTTGTTGAATACAAAAAAATCACTGAATCAGTGACCGAAAACCTTGCGCTGAATGAAAGTGACAAAACTTGTGTCAATGGTTACAGCTACGATCCGAACAAGAACTCATGCACAATGGAATGGGTTCTGGTGAATAACTGTCGGCATGGGTATAGCAGGATTGATTGTACGCCGGATGAACCGGAGTCTATCTGTTATGAGGTAGGCCAGTTTGTTCATAAGGCAATGGTAAACCGCTATGGTCGCAACTACTGCGTACCAGCAGGTGCTACCTGAGGCTTCTCTGTTTTCGTATAGCGGTCTGTATTTATTATTGGTGGGGATTATATAGCCCACTCGGATTATTGGCGTTCCCTAGGGCTAAAACAGAGGGTTTAACGCCCCTTATTACGCGAATCACTAAAATTACCAGTCTGGTAGCGTTTGTGACTCTTCCTCTCACGTTCAAGTTGTTCAGGATCGAGTTCCTGAGGGTTTGCCTTTCGCTGTATATCCTTAATGACCACCAGTAGCAGTGACTTGCCGAAGTGGTTTATCTCCGCAAGGCTCTGATTAACGACCGCCTGTCTAATTTTATTGAGATTAGAGTATACTTTAGATATGTTGTCAAATTTACCGGTGCAAGTTTGACCATGCAACTGCCGAAAATCTGAAGAAATCAGCTGGAGTCACATCAGCGAGTATTTGCCAATAGTTCACACTCTGCCTTGCCCGTAGTGGCAGGGATTGCGGGACTGGGTCCTGGAATTGGAACGCGTCCATCACAGCCAGATCTTACTCAAGCCGGACAAACCTTGAACCTGGAGCATGAACATAGCAGCCTCCCAAGTGTCAGAGATTGATACCTACATAGCCAGACTTGGCACACAGGCGCGCCGCGCTGCGGCTAGTGTGAACAAGGCATCCACAGCCAGTAAAAATGCGGCCCTGTTGGCTATGGCAGATGTGATCGATGCTGAGCGTCTCGCCCTGATGGAGGCCAATCATCAGGATTTACAGGCTGGTAAGCAGCATGGTCTGGCACCGGCCTTGATAGACCGACTGCAACTCACTCCCGCCCGAATAGATAGTATGATCGAAGGCTTGAAGCAGGTGGCTGCACTGCCTGACCCGGTGGGTGAAGTGAGTGACCTTAATTATCGTCCCAGTGGTATACAAGTCGGCCGCATGCGGGTTCCACTCGGTGTTATCGGCATTATCTATGAGTCACGACCCAATGTTACTTGTGAAGCTGCCAGTTTGTGCCTCAAATCCGGCAACGCCTCTATTCTTCGAGGAGGGTCAGAGGCATTGCATTCCAATCAGGCAATTGCGAGATGCATTGCGGCGGGGTTGGAGGAGACTGAGATAGACCCTCAAGCCATACAGGTTCTGGACCGGACAGACCGGGAGGCGGTGGGCAAGCTGATTACCATGGATGACTGTTTGGATGTTATCGTACCGCGCGGTGGCAAAGGTCTGATAGAGCGCATTAGTGCAGAAGCCTCCGTGCCAGTAATCAAGCATCTTGATGGCAACTGTCATGTTTATATCGACGAGAGGGCAGATCTGACTAAATCGGTGAGCGTTGTGGAAAACGCCAAGACGCAGCGTTATGGTACCTGTTGCACTATGGAATCGTTGCTGGTGGCTGAAGCCATTGCTACCGAAGTGCTGCCTAAACTGGCTACCATGTTTCGATCCCATGGGGTGGAAATGAGAGGTTGTGAAGCGAGCCGGGAACTCCTGACTGATATTGCAGTTGCCACAGAGCAGGACTGGGAGGAGGAATATCTGGCCCCCATCATATCGATCAGGGTCGTGGCAGGAATAGAGGCTGCCATTGAGCATATCAATCGCTACAGTTCCGGGCATACCGATACCATCATGACTGAAGACATTAACCGGGCACGGCAATTCATGCGTGAGGTAGATTCAAGCTCCGTGATGGTCAATGCCTCAACTCGATTTGCCGATGGGTTTGAGTATGGGCTTGGCGCAGAGATAGGTATTTCCACTGACAAACTTCATGCACGTGGACCGGTGGGGTTGGAAGGTTTGACCTCGCAAAAGTATATCGTGCTCGGGGATGGTCATTTGCGCCAATGAATGATCGCATTGGCGTTCTGGGTGGAATGTTTGATCCGGTTCATTCTGGTCATGTTGCAATCGCCCGCCATGCTCTCAAGCTCCTCAAGCTGGACAGGCTGAAACTGGTTCCCTGTTATCAACCCGGTCATCGATCTCCAGCCTGCGAGCAGGCAAGTCACCGGCTCGCCATGCTGGAACTGGCGACTGTTGACGATGTCGCTATTGAGGTTGATGATTGTGAGGTTCAGCGTGGCGGCACTTCCTATATGGTGGATACTCTGGTGGGAGTGCAGAAGCAGGAAACCTGCAGGCATCTGGTTCTGGTGTTGGGTATGGATGCTATGAATACGCTAACTTCATGGCATCGTTGGTCCGAACTCCTAAAAATTTGCCATCTCTTGGTAATGGCAAGAAACGGGCAGGACTTGGATCCAACAATAGCAATGCAAACTGATTGGAACAGACGATTGGCCCCTAGTGCAGAGGAATTGTTTTCCGAGGGGGTCGGCAGGGTGTTGCTGAGCACGCAGACCCGATGTTTGGCCTCTTCCACTAGGTTTCGCAAGGCCTTGCGAGCCGGCAACTCGGTATCTGCCATGGTGCCTGATAAGGTTCTGGCCTACATACGCAAACATAAACTTTACTCCTCTGTGGAGGTTTGATGAAGGTAGAAAATCCCGAAAGCAAAAGACTGGCAGAGGTTGCGGTAGATGCGCTGGAAGACCTTAAAGGCATTTCAATTCGTCACATCGAGGTGACAGGTTTGACGGACATAACCGATTTCATGGTTATTGCCACTGGTCGCTCCAGCACCCATGTAAAGGCCCTTGCTGATGAAGTGGTAAAGAAGGTCAGGGAATCAGGCAGGGAGGTTTTAGGGGTTGAGGGCAGGTCACACTCCGAATGGGTGCTGGTGGATGCAGGTGATGTTCTGATCCATGTCATGGTGGCATCAGTAAGAGCACTATACAAGCTGGAGGATCTGTGGGACTTTGAAGCCACTGTGGTGTCTCAAACCGAAGCAGCACCAGCGATTCATACCTAATACCAGGTCATTTTCAAAAATAGTTTATGGTATTGAGGCTAATCTGTGTTGGTGGGCGCATGCCGCAATGGGTGCAACAGGGCACAGGCGAGTACAGCAAGCGCATTCGTCATGAGCTGGGTTTTTCAATGTTGGAAATTTCTGCTGTGAGGCGCAGCAAATCCATGTCGCCGACTGCCTGTCGGGAAAAAGAGGCGAATGAAATTCTGAAGAGAATCGGCTCGGGGGACTATGTGATTGCGCTTGATGTGCAAGGCAAAACCTTTTCGACTGAAGAACTGGCCCTGGAACTGGGGCGACTGCGTAGTATTGGTCAACCTGTCAATCTGGTGATTGGTGGGCCGGATGGCTTGTCCGAACAGATAAGGCTCCGTGCTAATGCAAACTGGTCGCTGTCTCGGCTGACACTTCCTCATGGTCTGGTGCGTATCCTGATAATAGAGCAGTTGTACCGGGCAGTATCGATATTGCAGGGTCATCCATATCACCGCCGCTAGCGGCGGCTTTTGCACTGACCTTCAACGAGGTCAGCAAATTCCAGCAAAATGGGTTACACTTCTTACTCCTTGGCAAGTAGATCCGTACTTGATGCCAGCCCAGAGTTGGCGTCACCGGATTTCAAGCCGGGCAGTCTTCAGCCGATGAGTTGTATTGTCTGTACAATGAAGACACTGAGACGATTCAGATCCGGGTACAAAGGGCTGATCCGGGTCCAATGTAACCACAATCATGACTCCAAAATTGCAGCTTAAGGACCATGAAGCAGAGCAGCGGTTGTTCATCCGCCGCCTTAGCATTGCCGGGGTGTTGATTCTTTTGCTCTTTACAGCACTAATCGGAAAACTGGCCGACCTGCAGATTGCCAACTACGAATATTTTTCCGCACGCTCCGACGATAACCGCCTGCATTCCCAGTATGTGCCGCCCATGCGCGGGCTGTTGTTTGATCGTAATGGGGAAATCCTTGCAGGTAACCAACCCATCTTTAATCTCACAGTTGTCAGCGAACAGGTGGAGAACTTGAATGGCACCCTACAGTTTTTGGGGTCGCTGGTTCGACTTACAGCAGAAGATATTGACCAGTTTCGAAATCGAATGCAGCGTAACCGTGTACCCTTTACCTCGGTGCCTCTTCGCTATGCCTTAAGTGATGAAGAAAAATCAAGAGTTGCGGTAAACAGCCACCTGCTGCCGGGTATAGCAATAGAACCCCAGTTTGTCCGCAGCTATCCTTTCAATGAGCTGACTGCGCACTCCGTTGGCTATGTCTCGGAAATCAATCGGGAAGAGCTGGAGCGAATGAATGATGGACAACGTGAAAACTATGGAGGTACCAACCATATTGGCAAAAGCGGTATTGAATTTATTTATGAAGAATTGCTGCATGGTACCGTGGGATATGAAACGGTAGAAAAGAATAATCTGGGCCAAGTGATGCGACGACTTGATCGCACCGATCCTATTGCCGGCCATAATCTAACGCTGCACATGGACTCCCGCTTGCAAATAGCTGCCGAGAGGGCACTGGGTGATGTCCGGGGTGCCGTAGTGGCGATTGAACCTTCCACAGGCGGTATACTGGCCATGGTGAGTAAACCGGGTTTCGACCCCAATTTGTTCGTTACAGGTATCACCAGTAAAGATTATTCCATGCTGGTGAATGATGTTGTAAATACCCCTTTGTACAATCGTTCCATCAGTCCCTATGCTCCTGGCTCAACCGTGAAACCGTTTATCGGTCTGGCCGGCCTGGAGCTGAACTATGTGGATTACGAATACTCAATTAATGATCCAGGTTATTTTCGTCTGCCCAACGTTTCTTACCGTTTTGGGGATTGGACCCTGCGTACTGCCATTGGTGGTGGTCATGGCCAAACCAATTTGCAAAAGGCGATTTACCAGTCCTGTGATACTTTCTTTTATGAACTCGGTAACCGCATGGGCATTGATGACATGCACGGGTTTCTGTCTCGTTTCGGTCTGGGCGAGAATCTTGCCATGGATATCAACTTTGCCAGAACAGGGGTACTGCCTTCAATTGACTGGAAGCGCGAAAATGTCGGAGAACCCTGGTATCCGGGTAATACACTGCATGCATCAATCGGCCAGGGCTACATGCTGGCAACACCCATGCAAATGGCCACTGCCACTGCAATCCTGGCCAACGAGGGTCGAGTCGTGCAACCAAGAATGCTCAAAGCAGTTGATAACATTCCTGCTGAGCCAGTGGCCGAAAATCCTGTCGACAATCTGGTCCTTTCAGACCACGATTACTGGCACTTCATTCATGAGTCCATGACAATGGTTGTGCACCGACCAACCAGCAATGTATTTCGGGACTATGGTGGGGCCTATCTCACCACTGCAGCCCTTGATCCGGAAATGCCCTATAAAATGGCAGGCAAAACCGGTACTGCCCAAGTGGTGGCCATCGATCAGAGTATACGCAGCAGTGATGACATCCAGGTGTCAGAGCTCAACAAGGATCATGCTTGGTTTATTTCCTTTGCGCCTGCAATTAATGACTACATTGAACCCAAAATCGCCTTGGCGGTATTCGTAGAGAATGGGGAATCAGGCAGCGGTGTAGCGGCACCTATTGCCAAGGAAATCATTGATACTTATTTGCTTGATATTCTGCAAATTGATTTTGGACAGTCTCAACAAAACCTTCACCTGATCAGTCAGACCAGTGAATAATCCTGATTTTGTCAGACAGACTAGCGGAACCCTTGCTGATTCCACCACCAGGCATCCTCTTTGGTGGCAAATTCATGCCGATTTGCCATTGGTGGCCGGGCTGGTTGCGCTTTGCATATTTGGATTATTTGTACTTTTTAGTGCGAGTGATGGTGATCAGAGCATAGTCACAAGGCAGGCAATGATCATGCTGGTGGGAATGATGACCATGTTAGTCGTAGGGCAGCTAAATGTACAATTTCTGCGTCGCCATGCTTCATCAATCTATCTGGCAGGACTAGGTATGTTGGGATTGGTTCTGATTATAGGTGTGGAGGAAAATGGGGCAAGGAGCTGGATTGATTTGCCAGGTCTCCCCAGCTTCCAGCCTTCGGAAATGATGAAATTTATAGTGCCCTTGCTGTTGGCCTCATATCTCTCGCGTCGGCAATTGCCGCCCCGTTTTTTGCAGTTGTTAATTGCAGCATTGCTGATTCTGGTGCCCGTCGCTCTCGTTGTTCTACAGAACGATACTGGCACAGCCATCATGGTGTTCATGTCGGGAGTCTTTGCCTTGCTACTGGCTGGTATTCGCTGGGGCATTGTGCTCAGTGGCCTTTTTACGCTGTTGCTGGCATCGCCGGCCTGGTATTTTTTTCTGGCACAGGAACATCAAAAGAACCGCATACTGACTTTTTTCGATCCCTATCGAGACCCAACGGGTGCTGGCTACAACATAATACAGTCGCAGATTGCGATCGGTTCGGGAGGAGTTCATGGCAAAGGCTATGGCAATGGTGCCCAGTCACATCTAGATTTCATTCCTGAAAGTAATACCGATTTTATTCTGGCCGTTCTGGCCGAAGAGCTAGGGTTGCTGGGTGTCCTGTTTCTTATTGGTCTGTATTTATTCGTGCTAGCGCGCGGATTCTTTATTGCATATATAGTCAAGGACATGTTTAGTCGCCTGCTCGCCGGTAGTATTACCTTGACTTTTTTCCTGTATGTCTTCGTCAATATGGCCATGGTTTCGGGGCTGCTGCCCGTTATAGGCTTGCCTTTGCCTCTGATCAGCCGTAGTGGTACATCCATCCTGACCTTGTTTATTGGCTTTGGGCTGCTAATGAGCTTGCAACGGCATGGTCGGTCTCCGAGCAGTTAATTCTGTTGTCGGTCAGGATGGATCAGTATGATTGCGGAGAATGGTCAGAGTAACCCATGAGCAAGTCTGAAGATTAAGAGAATTTAACTGGAACGATGTATCAATAATGTGGCGACAAGAGCTGCATAAGGTCAGATGCCGAATTTTCTGGCGGTGATTTTAGTAATGATGCCCACTCCCTTGCTACGCGTTGTTCTATTGCTGGTTTTGGCGATCGCTCTGGTCAGTTGCGGTGCTGTGATGACTCTGACACCGGAGAGTCCTCATGTCGGTCGTTACAGCATAACTCAGGATCGTGCACCTAGTTTACCGGTGGATATCACCACTATCCCGGAAGTGATACCGATGCCGGTTACCCGCACCATTTCTGGAAACCGCAGCCCTTACACGATACAAGGCATAAGTTATTCCGTAATGCCAACGGAAGCGGGTTATAAAGAGTATGGAACAGCATCTTGGTATGGTGAAAAATTTCATGGCCATAAAACTTCCAATGGTGAGATTTTTGACATGTACAAGGCTACTGCCGCCCATAAGTCACTGCCGATCCCCAGTTTTCTTAAGGTAACCAATCTGGATAATAATCGCAGTATTGTGGTTCGGGTTAATGACCGAGGTCCATTTCATGGCGATCGTCTGATAGATCTGTCCTATGGTGCTGCAATGAAGCTGGGCTATGCAGAAAAGGGAATTGTTCCGGTTAGGCTGGAGGCGATTGAGGTTGATTCAATGACCATAATTGATGATGAAACAGTAAACACGCAAAAAATAGCCGACTTGGCAAGTCATGAAAACGGTTGCTTGAAAAAATTCCTGCAGATCGGAGCCTATGCTACACTGGACAATGCACAACGAATCAGCCATCAAGTGACTGCCATGACCAGTCGGCCAGTTACCATTCTGTCAAGACCATCAATAAACGGCAGTATTTTGCACCGGGTGAGAGTTGGACCCTTGAGCGATAGCAGTGAGCTTAAGATACTCAGCAGCCAAGTAGTTGCCGCAGGTCTGGGCAGCCCTTACACTATTAGTGAATAGATCAATTCCCATGCCAATTAATGAATTCGGCTTGTCTCTTATAAGGGAGCATCTCAAGATCAGTCAGTATTGAGTTTGGGTAAACAGTCCATTGAAGCAACAAACCAACACACGGAAGAAGAGATTATGACAAAACTAGTCAAGACCCTGCATTCATCTGCCAATGCCTTAAGTGTCTCAATGCTGTTTTGCCTACTCTGTGCGCTATATCAGCCACTGCTCGGTCAGGTGATTATCCCGCGTCCACCCGATATTGCCGCCACCAGTTATTTACTCATTGATGCTAAAACCGGTCATATTATTGTAGAGGAGAACGCAGATGAGCCTCTGCCGCCAGCTAGTTTGACCAAAATCATGACAGCGTATATTGCCATAGAGGAAATACTTAGCGGCAATCTTACTTTGGATGACGAGGTTTTTATTTCCGAAAAAGCCTGGCGAATGGAAGGTTCAAGAATGTTTGTGGACGTAAATTCCCAAGTGAGTGTTGAAGACCTGCTGCGCGGCATCATCATCCAGTCTGGCAATGATGCCAGTGTGGCCGTTGCTGAGCACATTGCAGGCAGTGAAGAAGCATTTGCGGATATGATGAACCAATATGCCCAAGTGCTGGGTATGAATAGCAGCTTTTTCATGAATGCTAGTGGACTGGACACAGAAGAGTATTACAACACGATGTCTGCACGTGATCTGGCGACTCTAGCCGAGGCGACTATCGCCAATCATGGCGATTATTATCCGATGTATGCCGAACGCGAATTTTCCTTTAACGGAATCAACCAAAGCAATCGCAATACCTTGTTGTTCAGGGACAGTAATGTGGATGGATTGAAAACCGGTTGGACAGATGCGGCTGGTTACTGCCTAGTTGCCTCTGCCGAGCGTAATGGGATGCGTCTGATCTCTGTGGTAATGGGTACATCCAGTGAGGCAGCACGCGCGACTGAGACTCAGAAACTAATGAACTATGGATTCCGCTATTTTGAAACTCACCAACTTTATGAGGCTGACCAGGTACTGGTTTCCCGGGAGGTTTATGGCGGAGTGCTGGATGAGGTAGAGCTGGGCGTTGTTAGTGAGGCGTTTATTACAATTCCACGCGGGCAAGCGGAATCGGTGACCGCTAACGTAGAACTGGACCAACTGATTGAGGCTCCTGTTGCAGCTGGTCAGTCGATGGGGGTTGTCAATGTGATACTAGATGGAGAATCACTATACAGCAGCGAGATAGTTGCAATGCACTCAATTGAGCAAGGAAGCTTGCTCAAGCGTTTTACCGACTGGTTCAGTCTCATGCTGACAGGTTCACGGTAATCGGAATTGCGATTAGAAGATGTCCAAAGAACCCACAGTATCCAGTGTGGCGGATGCTCCCGATGATGCTGGTCAGACTCAGCCTAAGATCGAGTTTCCCTGCCTCTACCCTATCAAGGTCATCGGCGAGGCCCGGCCTGATTTTCGAACCACGGTCATTAATGCTGTTGAACGACATACCGGCAGCATTGATTCTGAATTAATAAAGTCGCAATCAAGCAAGCAGAAAAATTATGTCTCTATTACCCTTACCATTGCTGCAACGGGTGAGACACAGTTGCGGAATATTTTTTCGGATCTTAAGGCCATTAAGAGCGTAAAGCTCGTGCTCTAGCGGAACTGGGCGTGTTGCTTAGTGACTACAAGAGCTTTATTGCCACGCCTGCCAACCCTGATCTTCCGAAACTCGTGGTGCGTCGGCTGGGGTTGCAGGACTACGAGCCCATTTTCAAGACCATGCGCTACCTGGCAGAACATCGCAAGGCAGGCAGGTCTGATGAAATCTGGTTACTCAGCCATAAACCGGTGTTCACCCAGGGGCAGGCGGGCAAGGCAGAACATATACTGAATCCTGGTGAGATTCCGGTTGTACAGGTGGATCGAGGTGGACAGGTTACCTATCATGGTCCTGGGCAATTGGTGGCCTATTTGTTACTTGATGTAAGGCGCCGCAGGCTAGGAGTCAGGAATCTGGTGGATGCCATCGAACGGGCGGTTATCAAGACATTGTCAGAGTTTGAAATAGAGGCGAATACCCGTCAGGGTGCGCCTGGTGTGTATGTCAATGGCGCGAAAATCGCCGCACTCGGACTGAGAATTAAACAAGGGTTGAGTTATCACGGCTTGAGTCTGAATGTGAACATGGATCTGGAACCTTTCTCACGGATTAATCCCTGTGGGTTCGAAAGACTTTCTGTGACACAGATTGCAGATTTTGTTCAATTAAGACAACCGATGCTACAACAAACCAGCAAGGTAATGGTTGACAATTTGTTGACGGAACTTGGTTACCTGACCTGCTATAATTGAACGTAATTTAGCTTGGGTAAACGTAATATAGCTTGGGTAAACGTAATATAGCTTGGGTATTGGTTAAACTTAATCGGCGAACAATGGAATCAGGCATTATGGAAGAACGTAAAAGGCGTAATGTGCTTATTGAGGGGGAGAAACTGCGTGGAGCGCAGAAGGTCAGGCGTATCCCGATAAAGGTTATTCCCACCAAGGAACTACCAGCCAAGCCGAACTGGATTCGTGTAAAGATTCCTGCCTCTGCAAAGGTGAGTCACATCAAGCAGAAATTACGGCAGCATAAGCTGGCCTCAGTGTGTGAGGAAGCTTCCTGTCCAAATATTGGTGAATGTTTCAGCAATGGTACCGCCACATTTATGATCATGGGCGATATCTGTACTCGCCGTTGCCCTTTCTGCGATGTTGCCCATGGTAAGCCAAAACCGCTGGATCCGAATGAACCAATGGAATTGGCCCGGGCAATTAGTGAGATGGAGTTGAGTTATGTAGTGATTACTTCGGTTGACCGCGATGACATTAAGGACAGTGGGGCTCAGCACTTTGCTGACTGTATTACTCAGACCCGACTGCATAATCCGGGTATTACCGTAGAGGTACTGGTGCCGGATTTTCGCGGACGCATGGAAATTGCCCTGGATATTCTGCGACAAACCCCACCGGATGTATTCAATCATAATTTGGAAACAATACCTCGGTTGTATCGACAGGCACGCCCTGGTGCAGATTATCAGTGGTCCTTGAGACTCTTGCAGAGTTACAAGGTTCGATGTCCGTCAGTCACCACCAAATCCGGTCTGATGCTGGGCATGGGAGAAACCCTGGATGAAGTCAAGGCCGTGTTGGAGGATCTGCGTACTTACTCAGTGGATATGGTCACTATGGGACAATATCTGCAACCCAGCCGTGACCATCTGAAGGTGGAGCGCTTTGTGCATCCTGATGAGTTTGAAGAGTTGAAATGTTTTGCCAGTCAGCTTGGTTTCAAACAAGTTGCCAGTGGCCCTCTGGTACGATCCTCTTATCATGCTGACAAGCAAGCGAAAGGTATATCGGTTGCCTGAGTTAATAGACTCAGTATGCTCTAGCATATTGTGATGGACCAAGCGTACTATCAGTAGTCCTGATCGGGGTTGTCACCAAAATATTCTGTTAAGTTCACAAAGCTATCGAATAAGGTAGTTGTTGCAAAATTTGATCAAGAATACTCTTGTTTTGATGGTTGGGTGCTTTTGCTCAAAGGCACTGACAAGAGGGTCGAACTTACTGAATCGTATGTGAATTGCGTGTAAGAATTTTGTTCGTCAGTTATAGTCAACAAAAAACCTACAGCAGGATGAACTGGCTGATGAACAGCAAGCTGCTGTTGATGCATGCTTGAAATAATTGGCAAGCTTCGCCCGGATATTGTTGATCTGATATCCATTCTTGCCGTAGTCAAACTTCCCTTCAATTGAAATGCGTTGCAGATTCACTTCAGTTTGCTGTGCCGCCAGCCGCTTTCAGTTCCGATCTGTTTTCCTCAGTCACTTACACTGAATTTGGCATCAAACCCCGCTGGTCTGTATCAGTGTTTTACCAGCATTTTTTTCGAGCATTTTGATTGGTTTTCTGAGCAAGGGTTTTTTTGGTATTACTGTTTTAGCAGGAATATATGTCATTCAATAATTATGCAGGTAAGGTTTTCAATCAAACCCATTACTGAAAGTTTTGAAAGGTTATTACATATCACTGTTGTGGGTTTTGGTTAACTCAGTTTAATCTGCCAATTTTTGTACTAAATAAATTATTTCCATGGCCCGTGTTTGTGCCAGTTGAGAGAGATTGGCCCCACCACCGTGACCGCCCTCGGCATTTTCGAAATAAAATAAACTATGCCCCTGCTCATGCATACGAGCTGCCATCTTGCGGGCATGTCCCGGATGTACCCGGTCATCTTTGGGGTTGGTCCAAAGAAATAGCTCCGGATAATCTACACCAGGTGCCACATTTTGATATGGAGAGTACTCACTGATGAAATCGGCATGTTTCTCAATCTCTGGATTCCCATACTCTGCCATCCAGCTGGCACCGGCAAGCAATCGATGATAGCGCAGCATATCGATTAGCGGTACCGCACTTATGACGGCATTGAAGAGGTCGGGCCGCTGTACCATCACGGCCGTTACCAAAAGACCACCATTGCTGCCGCCACTAATGCCTAGATGATCAGGACTGGTAATACCGCTGTCGATCAAGTCTTCTGCTACGGCGATAAAGTCCTCAAATACCCGATAACGATTTTCCAACAATGCCGTTTGGTGCCAACGCGGTCCGTATTCTCCGCCTCCACGAATGTTGGCAAGCACATAAGCACCACCGCGCTTCAGCCAGGCTTGACCAGCAGCACTCATATAGGCTGGTGTCCGTGATATCTCGAATCCTCCGTAGGCGGTGAGCCTGGTGGGTGTAGACCCATCCAGTGGGATGTCTTTTGCATGCACCACATAGTATGGAATTCGAGTGCCATCGGCACTGGCAGTAAAGTATTGTTGAACCTGAAATGGATTTGGATCAAATTGCGGTTGCTGTTTCTTGATGACAACTGGCTCATTGTCCTCCTCAATAAGATAGTGAGTCTGAGGAGTGAGGAAACTCTGATAGCGTGCAATCAAGGTGTCGGTGTAGGTATCCGCAGAGACGATTTCAATGGCACCGTTTTCGGGTAAGTTGATTTGCTCGATTTTCCAGGACTTATTTTTCTCCTGTCGAACTCGCAGGAGTTGGCCAGAAACATCCTTAAGTGTGCTTACATAAATGGTTTCACTGGTAATGCCGAGATCTTCGATGGAATCAAGCGTGTCATCGGTAGTAGGGTCTAGCACCAGACTAATATCGGTTGCGGCACCGGCATTGACGCTGGCTTCAAAATCCATGGCGACCAGGCTACCAGCAGAATAGGTCTGATCAACTTCCGGAGTCCATTCGCTGCGCATTAATACCAGCAATTGCCCATCAAAGACGCCCCGAACTTCGGCATCAATAGGAAGGGGAATTTCCGCTAACTCTGCCTCTTCAGTTAACAACCAGCTCTGTTCGGTAAAGAAGTCGGGACGGCGGGTGACAAGATGAATGACGGAGTCTCCTGCCATTATCGCAGAAAAATAGACTCCCATATCTTCGCCGTCTATTTTGATAATCTGTGGAGCTGAACTCAAGTCAGTTCCGCGTTGCCATAGACGCAATGTACGGGCATAGCCGGAAGTTGTGAGGGAATCATCACCGAAGTCGGTGCCAACAATCAGGGTGTCGGCATCCAACCAGTCAAGATTGGTTTTCCCTTCGGCAATAACGAAGCCATCCTCGACAAATGTCATGCTGACCAGGTCAAACTCACGAATAACCACAGCATCCTTGCCGCCATCACTCAGGTGCAACAGGCAGCGGGATGGATTGGAGTGTAGACAGGTCCTTCCCTTATAGACCCAGTTGGCACCTTCCGTTGCAGCCAAGGCATCAAGATCCAGAATTATTTCCCATTCTGTATCCTCAGAACGATAACTATCTAAAGTGGTGCGCCGGAGTATGCCACGGAGATTCTTATCGTCCTGCCAGAAATTATAGACCTGACCATTGATCAGATTTGGAGAAGGAATCCGATCGTCGGACGTGAGCACCTCCTCTATTTCTTGACGTACCAGTTCATATCGGGGGTCACCTTGCAAACGCGTGATAGTGAGCGCATTTTGTTCTGCCGCCCAAGCCAGTGCCTCATCTCCTTCGACTTCTTCAAGCCATAGGTAGGGGTCATTGAGGTTGGGCTGAAGCTCCACCCTAGATGATTCAGTCGCCAACTCCATCGGCTCTGATGTTCCCTCAACGGACTCCTCCGGGGCTCCACAACCGCAGACCATGAGAGCAGCAAGACAGACGGCGATAACGGGTGGATGATTTGGTTGAAAGTGCAAATTCATAATTATCTCCTGGAGCATTCAGATACAGCTGTGCAGGTTGGAACCTGGCATCATGTTGCCAGGGTATTTGCGTCTTTTTGCCTATATGGAATTATGTCGTGCGGAAATTAACTGACTAGGGATCTCTTATTCCTAAATGCTCTTTATAGCGTTAATTCATTCTCCTGCTTCTATTGGAAGCCCGAGCCAAGCCATAGGCAATTCGTTAAACTTAAAATGGCAATTTATACTATGTATATAGTGTCTGAATAAAAACCCCAAATCAGAGCTTAAACCCTTGAAAATTAAGTATA
>JAPORB010000006.1:4116-14850 GCA_026710425.1 Gammaproteobacteria bacterium | reverse complement strand
AGAACAAGGAGTGGCAGGTGGCTCAATACCAAAGTCCTCCTCAATGAGAGTCAGCGTGGTAGCAATGTTTTGTGCAAGACCTCCAGATTGGTTGTAATCTCCTCCACCAAAGCTTAACCTGACCACCGGATGGGTAATCGACCAGTTCCAGTGCTCATGGATCTCGAGTCCCTTGAAAAGAGACTCTTGCCCCTCGAACAGGGCCGCAATGGTGGAAACCAGCAGACTTTTACCAAAACGGCGTGGCCGAGATAAAAATACGTAATTGTTCTTCTCAATAAGGCAACGAATCAAAGAAGTCTTATCTACGTAATAGCTATCCCTATTTCGCAGCATAGCAAAAGATGCAATGCCGGTTGGCAAGCTTTTCTTATTCATTAGTCCCACTTTTTCCGACTGGGGTATATAAGAATCTTTATATAGGCAAACATTAATTGAGTATACTTTTGGCATTTATAGAGCATTAGAGCATTAGTTCATTTGATACCCTGTTGATCTGCCTTGTATTGATTATGCCAACTATTTCAGATATCGCTTATTCCATTATTGCCATAAACCAATCTGAACTCGTATTACAATCAGAATATGTGCACCGGGCCCATAAAAATCACAGTCACTGGTTAATATTAAATTTGGATTAAAGTAGTTTCAGCTTGGACTAATTGTGGTAGTAGTAAAATATCGATATTTTGAAAACTATATCAGATTTTAAACCATCCCCATTGATCAAGGTTATTCATGATCGTATAGAATGAATCAGCACGGTTTAATTATCCCAGATTTTTCTCCATTACTATCTTTTCATGTGATTTTTGAACTCAACTCTTACTCATTTCAATTATCTTTCTGGTTCGAAGATTAAAGAAGGTACAACCACTTCCCAGACATCACACTTCAAATTATTATGCCATTGTGGATCTGTGGAATCACGACTCCAGCTTACAATAGCAAAAACGGTTGCTGATCGGCATCGCATCTGTTTTGGAGGTTTGAATGACTTGGCAAGCCGCCCCACTTGCCTGGACTGACTGTCCAATAGAAGCCACCGCCCTTGCTCATCGACCTGTACTTCCAGTTTATCGTCAACTGAAAGGGCTTTAATAATACCATGAGCCGGATGAGTGGATCGATAACGACCTACAAATCCAAGATCGACATCCTTAAGGGTGGGCTGGACATGCTTATAATAGACGGCATTGGATGTTGGTAGGTGCTCCATTGATTGGCGGATATATATGGAAGAGTGCTCCAGCAGTTCGGACTGAAAACTACGGGATTTTTTTAGTTGCGCCAGAGTCAGCGTGTGTTGGGCTCGAGTCATGGCTACGTAGTAAAGCCGCCGCTGGGCATCGAAGTCCTCATCAGCACCAAGGCGATTCCAGTCACCATCAAGCACTACCACATGGTCGAACTCCAAGCCTTTGGCGCGATGAGCAGTAAGTAGTAACAACCCTCGCTGGCGGCGGCGAAAATCCCGACACCATTCCGCCATCCATTCAATGAAATTCAGCAACGGGATGTCACTATCACCGGATTCAAGAGCATATTCATTAATAGCCTGGACCAACAATTCCTGCCAACGATCAGCAGGACAGGTTTCCACCCAATCCCGTAGCACCTTGGTATTAACAAATTGCAGTTGCTGGCAATTCAACCAACGTATGAGGGCCCGAGTTTGCCGCAGATGCCAGAAATAATTTATGTCCTCATTTGCCATCTGTACACGAATCTGCTGCGCCATAGCATGACTTTCGCATAAGGCCCGAACCGGAACCAGAGTTTTCCACTCACGCGCAATTACCGCACATCGCGACCAGTCCCATTTTTCTACAAGTTCGGACAGTCGAAGTAATTCTGTGAGGATGACACTGGCTTGAGAGATATAATCATTACCTACCGGCAGAATTTGCACCTTCCCTTGCGAAACAGGGTCTAATGAGGACCAGCTACCACCTGCGGGATCTCTTGCCCGGGCCCGGTTTATCCGGATCGGATATCCAGCCTTCATTCGGTTCTTGGCCGGCTCAATCAAGGCATTGGCAACCGCTACGATATGAGCCGTTGAGCGATAATTGGCAAGCAAATGAACTTGCTTTGCTCCATAATCGGCTTCGAAGCGGCGAATGAACTCAACCGAAGCACCAATGAAGGAATAAATGTTCTGGTCGTCGTCGCCAACTGCAAACAAAGTAAGCTTCTCTGAGGTATCCGATCTGGTGCGGCCTGCCACTGCAGAAATCAGTTCGTATTGCTCGGGGCCGATATCCTGATATTCGTCTACAAGGATCCATCGATAGCCCTCCAACAGACGCTGACGGCGATCATCCGCATCTTCCGGCAATAATTCCTTGCCCTCAAGTATAGCGACTGCACGGTTGATTACATCTCGAAACGACTGTTCTTCCAGCTGTTCTGTACGACCGGCAAAACTTTCTCCTGCCAAACGCATGGCAAGCCCATGGCAGGTGAGGACCGTAACGCCTCGAGCATCTCTTCCTATTAGGTCATTCAGTCGATGCCGAATCTCCACGGCAGCATGGCGATTATAGGCTAGAGCCAGAATACTACGGGGAGCTGCACGGGCTACACGAATCAACCACGCAATACGATGCACCAGTACACGAGTCTTGCCCGAACCCGGCCCTGCCAAAACCAGTAAGTCAGATTGACGAACCCTCTGATCTGCAACGATGAGCTGCTGCTCCGCATCATTCAGACTTTCGACAATTTTGTACCAGGAAGCTGGTGTGGTCTGACGACCTATTTCCTTGTCCCGTCCCGGCATCCACTTCTCAAGAAAGTCCTCCTCTGGCAGTTCAAAGTAATCCCGTACCAAACGCATGGCATCAGTTATGGCGGCAAGACCTTTTTCAGCAAACTCCATCATGACATGAATTTGCAAGGTGCGACCCTTGTAATGAATCTCGAGTGGGCTGAAGTCAGCCTTGGTAAAGCCTCGATTTTTCTGTTGTTCCATCCGAATTGTCATCGCTGTCCGAAATACTGTCAGCCCCTTGTTCAACCGCAGAACTTCCTGTTCATGCAACCAGAGCAGGGATCTTTCCAACAGTTTTTCTGGGTGTCTAATCCTACTCTTCAATTCCAGGTCAGACTCAATGACTTGCATAAGTTTTCCAAGTGTTGTCTCAGCCAGCTGATCGGTGCCTCGACTGCCTGCTGGCAGACATTCCAGAAAATGCTCCAGTAATAGTCCAGCTGCCTCCCGGCGAAGTGTTGCAGTCTCCTCCAGTGCACTCCATTCCCTTTGCAGAGTGATCCAGGCTGTCTCCCGATCCTGTTTGCGTACCTGTAAACTGCCTCCAGACCCATAGTCCTCACCACGACCGTCATTGGCAAGGCTGCTAAGGATGCGGTACAACCGTTCTGGCAATGGATCAATCAGTCCCTCATCCTTGAGTTTTTGGGCGGCGATTCGAAGGTTGAGAGGTGAACGATCACCTTTGCCTAGATCGGGAGCGGCTTCCCGCATGTGTGAAATAAGTGCGGTTTCCACAGCAACCGTCTCTTCAAGACGCTGGCGCGAGGGATGCGATATACCTGCCCCAGTATGAACGAAGGCTGTCAATGCCATATCGTTACTGGCTATACCAAGCCTTTCCAGGTCAAAGAGGGCAGCACGAACTCCCTGTGGGTCCAGACGGGTAATCACCATAAGTTCATCGGTGCTGATCCCTTCATCGGGAGAAGCATTCATAAGTGCTTCGGCAATCTGCATTAACTGATCTCGATACCCGACTGCAAGCTTATTATTTGCTTCAAGCCGGGCTTTGGCCTCAGCTATACTCGCGACACGAAGCGAAGAGGGAAATACGCTCACTACATTTTCCTCTCGGGTCAGCAGTTGTGACTCCTCCAACCAGGCGACAGCGGTACGCACCCGAGTATCGTCTGTGGCGGTATCGATCTCGGATGGCTGATCCGCTCCGAGCAGAATTTCACCCGCAGTCGCCACCACATCACCTTGATATCGCTTGTTACGATCAAGTTTGCGCAAGGCTCTGAGTATGCTGTGAATTTGCTCTCGGGTAAGCTGCGATGCAGCCGACATGCCAAACTGACGTTCGACATCATCAGCCACATAGAGCAGGACACAACGGGCCGGTTCGCGATCGCGCCCGGCACGTCCAGCCTCCTGTAAATAATTCTCTAATGAACCCGGTATGTCAGCATGAATAACCAATCTTACATCCGGTTTATCAATACCCATGCCAAAAGCATTAGTGGCTGCAATTATACGTAAGTCGCCGTCGATAAATTGTCGTTGTACCTCCTTTTTGGTTTCGGGCAGCAGTTTTGCATGAAAGAAGTCTGCCAGGAATCCCTTTTGTTTCAGGAAATTCGCAACAAGCTCAGTATGACTTCGAGTCGCACAGTAAACGATAGCACCACCTGGTACGTCATCAGGAAGATAGACTTCAAGCACTTGCTGCAAATCAGAAAATTTCTGATCTGCAGTAGTCTGAACCACCTCAAAAATAAGATTGGTTCGTTCAGACCCGCCATCAAATACAGTGAGTTCGATTCCGAGCCTTTCACGAAAATGGCGACAAATATCCTCAACCACATCAGGCTTGGCGGTGGCGGTCAAACATAAAACTGTCGGTACGGGCCCTCCTTTTGCCTGCTCGCCAATGAAGCGACTTACATATCGGTAATCAGGGCGAAAGTCATGGCCCCAGCGCGATAGACAATGAGCCTCGTCCAGCACCCAGGAACCAATCTCACGCTGATCCAGCGCACGCCTTATTGTTACAGAGCGTAACTGCTCTGGTGAAATCAGCAGAATCCCGATATCGCCCATTCGCAGTCGATCGAGGGCATCGGCACGCTCCGGAGAAGACAATAGCCCATTGATTGTTGCGCAACAATGAATACCATGGGATTCAAGACCAGTAATCTGATCTGCCATCAGAGCCACCAGTGGCGATATCACGATTGTTAAAGCACCGGTCTTGTTGTAACGCGACAATGCTGGAATCTGATAACAAAGTGATTTTCCTGTGCCAGTGGGTAAAATTCCCATTACATGCTCTCGTGCCATTGTCTTCTCGACAATGGATTGCTGTAATGGTTTGCCTCTGGCATCTTTTGGTTCTGGACGAAAGGCATCAAATCCAAACCAGTTATTCAACTCTCTAGTTGCGTCATGGTGCTTGCGGCACCATGCACAGTCCGTAGCAACGCAGGCAGTATCCCTGAGTCGGCTTACAATCTGTCCTGTTTGCGGAAACTGATGACGAACCCAAGAAGGCATCACCGAATTGCCACCTGCCACCCATATCCAGGCCAGTGCATAAGCCAGTGACCAGCCGTATTTGTCAGGTTCTGCGATTAATTCACGGATCACATTTATGCAGGCACTACACTCCAGTCTCCGCCATATTGCCATGCCAGATTCCGCCTTCGATGGCCTTTGCTGCCCTCGAAGTTTACAGAACATTTGGTCCAGTACCTGGTCCTTACCTTTGTCTTGGGATATGCATAGCCGATGCCAGGCTGCAAGCAGATCCGGTGGTGCCTTACTGAGAGACACGAGTTCGTCTCCGAAAACATCAAGTGCCAGCCGTGAATCAAGCTCCGGATCATTTACTTGACGGCGTCTCAGACCACCATCCTGGTAATGCTTGACTAGACTGTGATAGGGATTGGTTGGAAATGCGAGCGGGCTGAGTAGCAAAGTATCCACCACTGGCCGCTCAAGAATCCGAAGATCTGGTTTGTTCGCTTTAAGAATGGGTAAATCGAAACTGATGAGGTTATGCCCCAGAACAAATTCAGTTCCGCCGGCAAAGGCATCCAATTCTTCCAGTGCAGTCCCAAGTTTACGGCCTGAAAATTTGAAGGACTTCTCGTTATCGCTGCGAACTGCCCCAATAGCATGGATGCATTTATGTTTGTCAACTTCCAGATCAATCGACAGGCAGGGGGGCAGTGTTGAGACATGGCATTGCCCGTTACCATTGCCTTTATTTGGGGATACCTTCAGAGAGCCACGACTCATATTGCTTTTGGCCTTAATTCAGCTGACGGTAGCGATTGACTGCCTTTGAACAGAAATCCATCGGCAACTTGGCTTTCACTCTCTGATTTACTCAGCTTCTAAACTTGCTATTTAAGGACTTGCGGTTGCACTCTAGCATTGAAGTCCATAGTCTGACCAAAGGTATCTTGATGCTATGACTGCCTGCTATGACTGCCTTTAGCCTAAATGTGGAGAGGATTTTCCTATTTTCCGAAGTTTAGGATCAAGCTGATTAAAGGTCAAGATAGAATCGACTAACTTTTTGTTTTAATTTACTTTTATGCTATTTCCCCAATTCCAAACCTACACAGAGAATGATGAATACACCGTAGAGAATCTCCATTCAAAGACACTGGCATATGTTGATGGAATGGATAAAACTGACTTCAATACTTTTGAGCCAGAACGCAAAAATTTCATACTTTCTGAATAAATCGGGCTTGAAATACACATTCTACCCCCCACGATCTCTAATGAGGCTGGTGCTCAACTGAGACTGGCCGCATCGTCCGGCCCAAAAGGTGGACATTTTAATAAACCATATTGCTTAAACGGCTGATCACAGCCCATATACGAGGATATGACAATGAGAAATCTAGACTTTGCTCCCCTATATCGAACTACTGTTGGATTCGATCACCTGTCTTCCCTGCTGGATGCGGTTAATCGCAGCGATAACAATGCTGGCGGTTACCCACCTTACAACATTGAACTGCTGGAGAAAGACTGCTATCAGATTACCATGGCTGTAGCTGGATTCACCGAAGATGAGTTGGAAATCCAAGCTGAGCAACAGACCTTGACTGTAAAGGGTCAGCGCGAGACTGATACCGATGAGCATAATTACCTGCATCAGGGTATTGCTGCCCGCAATTTTGAGCGCCGGTTTCAGCTAGCAGAACACATCAAGGTTACCGGTGCCAAGCTTGAACATGGCCTGCTGCATGTTGATCTGGTGCGCGAAATTCCTGAGGCCATGAAGCCGAAGCGTATTCCCATCGGTTCTACTAACAGTAAGCTCATTGATGCCATCAAAGGCCGCAATGCGGCCTGAGAAACATATCAATTTGCCAAATTAGGCATTTCCATATAAGAAAGCCCTGCGGAGATCCGCAGGGCTTATCGTATATGTATTTACTGAGTATTGCTTTGGTGTTGGTCCGGTCAAGTTGCCGTCTCTTTATTATTCGCTTGTGAAATTCTCACAAGAATCCTTATAACAGGGATACTGATAAAAATTTACCGGCTAATCAAGCATATGAATAACTAGACCGCTCTTTAGCTTGGGTTCAAACCAGGTTGATTTTGGCGGCATAACTTCATTGGCATCTGCGATTGCCATGAGGCTTTCAATAGACGTAGGATAGAGCGCAATAGCGGCTTGCCAATTGCTAGTTTCCACGCATTGCTCTAATGCCTGAAGACCACGAATTCCGCCAACAAAGTCAATGCGCTTGTCCGTACGCTGATCCTCAATCCCAAGCAGAGGTGTCAGCATGGACTGTTGCATGATGCTGACATCAAGGTTTTGTACAGGATCATTCTCATCAATGGAATTGAGAAAATCCGAATTGACTTGCAGCTTGTACCATCGGGCAGCATTGCCCTTTCCACCTGACAAACAAAGACCGAATTGTCTGTGAGCAACTGGTTTAGCTGCACTCCAATTCTCCACCAACTGCACATCAAAGTTGATGGCTAGATTAGCCAGAAACTCCTCACTGCTCATCCCATTCAAATCCTTGATAATGCGATTGTAATCCAGGATTTGTACCTGGTCGTGAGGAAATAGTACAGCAAGGAACCAGTTATACGATTCGGTACCATTGTGGTCCGGGTTTTTCTCCGCATACATTGTCTGCACTCTTGATGCTGCTGCTGAGCGGTGATGCCCATCAGCTACATACAGACAGTCCAGTTGGTTAAAAGCAGAACTTAGAGACTGAATGTCACCTTCATCAGTTACCACCCAGAACGTATGGTGAGTGCCATCTTCTGCCGTAAAATCATACTCTGGCTCACTGGATGTTATTCCCGCAACTAGAGTATCAATATGGGGATTTGTCTTATAGGTCAAAAAGACCGGACCCACATGAGCCGCCAATGCCTGCATATGGTTGACACGGTCGTCCTCCTTATCAGGACGGGTAAATTCATGCTTTTTGATCAGCCCTTGCCTATAGGCTGTCAAAGAGGCTACCCCTACGAAGCCAACTTGACTGTGCTCACCCATTTTCTGACTGTAAACATAGAACCTGTTTGCGTTATCCCTTTTCAGTATCCCTTGACTGATGAAGTGGTCAAGGTTTTCACGCCCTTTGTCATAAACCTGCTGGTCATAAACACTGACCATTACATCCACATCAACTTCCGGCTTGTTGATATGCAGAAAGCTTAAAGGATTATTGTTGGCCAGCTTATAGGCTTCCTCTCTGTTGAGTACATCGTAGGGATGAGAAGCTACTTTGGCTGCGAGATCGGGAGCTGGTCGTAATCCCCGAAAAGGTTGGATTAAGTTCATAGGTGATTCAAGGGGTCATTGACAGATTTTCAATATAAAGGATTGATGATGTGAGACTGTAGGTTTCTGTTGCAAGGAATATTAGAGTTCAGTATTGATTCATCCGGCAGTATTTCATTATTCAGATGCCAATTGTCCTATTATGCAACTGTGTTTGTTATTTACGCCGAGATTAGCATAAAGCTACCACAATTGATAAAAAATTGAAAAGAGCTATTTTGGATCATGCTAAACAAGCCTGAAAGGTCACCGGGCAGTGCACTGATGTTAGCGTTCCAGATGATTTAACTTGGATTGCATTCCGGTTGAGATTACCCTTCACAGCTCTATCGTTGGGATAAATTCCAGCATCGCAATCTTTCCGAACTGGGATCATGCCGATTTCATGGTAGCAACCGAGCCATGTTGAACCTGACTGGCATGAAATTCATAATTATGGCACATCCAAAAGCTATCGAAATTTTCCTATAAACTGATATTGCTTGGTGATTGCATATTATTTTATCCATATTTTCATTTCACAACACCACAATCAGTCAATGGATTTACGGGTTGGCACCGCCAAAAGGGCTTTTGATCACATCCACCAATCTCGGGGGCTTTACAATACCCAATAATACTCTCTAATCTTTTTGGCCATTAGTTTCCATCTCTCAGGGCCAAACTAATTCATTGACCGTGTACTGAAACCCAAATCATGATCGGCCTTTTTTAATCACTACGACTCAAGGCATCCATCTGTTCATACACACCAATCAGATTCGCATAAACTGCGCAGAGACTCCAACCGCTTAGGCCACCCATCCACACATACGAGGCCCAAGTATGTTGCGGCCCGCGTTGTTCCCACATAAAGAAATCGATCAAAAAGATCCGGCTTTTCCGTAGCTAGCTGGTCTACTCCTGCAAAGAAAACCGCCTCAAACTCAAGCCCCTTGATGTGTTGAATATCGAATACTCTTACGTCTGTACCCTCGCCAAGAGCTTTACCTTCCTCACAGGCAACAGCCATCAAATTGATGTCTTCCAACAGTGCAGTAAGATTCTTAGCCATTGGACGAACTTGGGCTTCTGAATTTACCAATACAGCAATAGTTGGGAGTTGCTTTACAGTCTTTTCTACCTCCTTGATACGGTCAGCAATCCAGGCCGCACACTCCTCCTCAGCCGCATATTCTTTTAATACCGGGCTGACCCCATCATGGGTGCTTTCCTCTTGAACTTTGCCCAACGTTCTCAAATCGCCACCTTGAAGCCGCAATAAAGATTCCGCAAACTCGTTGAGCTTACGGCTTTGGCGATAAACCGTTTGCACTATTCTGTATTCAAACGATCTAACCGCCCATTTCAACTGGCTTTCGTTGCTAACTCCGTTGCTAGTAATTCGTTGATTGAAATCACCGCAAGCAAAAAATGACTCGCACTCTATGCTTGTGAGGTTTGCCATGCAGGCCAGTTCCAGCATTGAGAAGTCGGTAGCTTCATCAACCATGATTTGATTGCGAAACAGCTCAGCAATGCTGGCCAAATAGCTAAATCTTGATTCCTTTAGTGCTCGACTAACAAAGGACTGTTTCAGCAACAATCGAGCGTTCTTTAGAATCAGCAATACAAGCCCGTCTAACTCTGTGTCCGAGAGATGCGTGCGATTCATCGGTAATTCAGCATAATAGGCTTCAGTGATCTCTTTTTTTCGACGAAATTGACTATAACTTGACGCAGCTTCCCTAATGAAGCGCCGATGACTACCCACAAAACGCCGCAATCCATTCTGAATACTGATATTTCGGCCGATCTCCAGCAAAATCTCTTCGCTAGGAAGGCGATCTCCCAAAAAATCAACAATCACGGATGCGCGAGAATTTTTACTCATACTGCGCTTTAGGTACTTGGTACGTGCTAGGGTCTTAAGTGCCGCCAGATACGCATTCACCGCCATATGAATAGCGTTGTGGGAGGGAGTTGATGCATCTTCTTGCTCATCTTCATCAAAACGCTCGTCGTCATCCTCATCACTTTCCTGATCCAAGCTTTCAAGAAGCGCAGCAAGCTGGTTGAAAATATCCTTATCACAGTTGAACAGAAGATTGCGCTCTTTTCTAAGAAGCTCATCAGCCACAGCTTTTGCCTCGGCGAGCCTCTCTTTGAACTTATCTTCAGCTACTACCAA
>JAPORB010000006.1:0-4106 GCA_026710425.1 Gammaproteobacteria bacterium | reverse complement strand
TACCAAAGCGCGATAAACTTCAATCAAAGCACCGCCAGATATCCTGTCTTTCAAATCGTTGAGTTGGCTCAGTGGTGACTGCTCAGAGCCCGAGATGGCTGCCTCAATAATCTTTATCCCATTCAATAGTTGTTGTCGTAACCGAGCTTCGTGAAAATCCAACAACGCTTTAAACCACTCTCCCGCATTCGTGATTACAGTTGGCGAAAGTGGTTCTATATCAGCCTTCAAAGTAAATCTGCCAGCATTGGCCGTACGCAAAAGATCGAGCTTATTGCGTGCTATATCATTACGAAAACTCTCCCAAGTGCGGATTTGGCTATCTGACGCAGGAATCTGTTCACGACTAAAGGCTTCTTTCAGGTAGTGTTTCAATAGGTCAGATGGGCTGAACATTAGCCAACTGGTTTTGTGGGGCCGATGCTCGTTGGTTGATTCAGCTATTCTGCGCTCTCCAGCCTCCAGACTTTCTAGATCCAATTTCTGCCCTAGGCGTTTAATCAGCGTAGTGGTTTTACCTGTGCCTGGAGGACCCATAATAATCAAATGGCTATCTAAGGGCAGGCGAAAAATTTCGCCCTGGAATTGATCAAGAATAGGTTGATCACGAAGCCCCATTGCAGTGCGAACCTGATAACGGATGCCTGCAACCATGCCACCTTCAGCCTCTGCCTGTTCGAGCAGTCGATCCAGTTCATGTGTACCATCTGGAACCGGACCCTTGAGCAGCGCACGCAATGACTGAATAGAAAATGTACCCTTATCATAATGCCGATATTGGCTATCGAGTGAATCCCAGCCCACAGGAGAATTTTTAGGGTTATAGCTGATTTTCTCGAGAACACAAAATAGTTGCTCATTATCTTGGATAACAATTGAAACTTCTTCTCCTGGCGGGATTTCAGCCGCACGCCCAAGCGGTGAACGGTAACTAGCAAGCGCAGTTTTTGAAGGCAAAGGGACATTGCCATTTCGGGATATATAAATAATTTTCTCTTGGCCTTCTTCAGGCTTAAGAACCAGTCTCAAAATTGCTGGCTCTTCACATAGTTGTTGTAAGGATTCATGCTCACTTGACCAAATATTGTTGAGATTGGTAACCGCTTGACCACCTGTTAGGGTGTTAGTTGTTGCAAGTACATCGCCGACATTACTTACTTCCGTGTTTAACTTTGTATTGGCAGTTTGTACAATTTCATCAAACGTTCTAAGGCTTTCTTCCGCTAACGGAGATAAATCTAAATCACTCATCAGTGTAGTTCTCAAGCTTTCAATTCAATAGGTTCTGGCCATATACCTGTCTGCGCGCCCATACAGGGAGATTGTGTAGCGATTATTTGACGCAGGTGACGAGCGGTGCTGCTATCAGGGACTAATATGAATGTTGTTATCTGATGCTGCATCACACACGTTCCTTTGTCTATATTTATCTGCTCTTTATCCATTAAGCTGATACAGCACTCAATCAGCGTTTATAAATGTCCACCTTAGTCTCCAGACACTTTCTTTGATTGAGATCATTGGCCCCAATCCCAAACCAACTGTCTGGTTTTTGAAAAAAGTCCAGACCTCGGCCGATCTTAACTATCCAACCGTTATCAATTCGAATTTCGCGGTCATGCATATATTCATTAATCTTGAGTTCCAACTCAATATCGAGTTCAAGTAGGCTTTGTTTTAACTCACTCAAATTTTCTGACATCTTCCTTACGTCGGTATCGTCATCATAGCTGGTTATCAATCGTATCTTCCGCACAGTAGGAGTCTTGGTCACCGCCTCACAAAAGCGGACAAAGTTATGAATTTGATGAGTAATGCGGATGTAGGGGTCTTCGATTTCAATCGATTTGGCACCTTTTAAAAAAAGCCCAACAATTGATTCATAGCTGTAACCCGCTGCACCGTAATGGATGGTGTAATGCTGTTCTTTCAGTTCTTCTATTACCGGCTCCGCTAGCGGAGGATCAAGCACTTCTGACACTTTCTCTTCCGCCTGAGGCGGGGCTACTGCTAACTCTACCGGCTCTTCTTTTGATGATTCTTTAACTGCCTTCTTAGGTGATTCATCTGAATGAATATCTCGCCGAATTGGTTCTTGTGTTGCTGGTACAAACTTCGATTCGGGGCAGTAAACAATGACCTCTTTACCATCATCATTCATATAAGAGAGATTAATCTTGGCGAACTCATCGTCCGATTTTCGCTTGTTCATCTGCTCTTTTACGCGCCGACGGTACTCGACCGCATATTCCACGTACTCCTGGAATTCTCCATCAAAAGGTGAACCCGATGGATGAAGAATCTTCAAAAAGGCAGCAACGGTCTTCTTGATTCCCTTTTCATCACGACCTTCAACTGCCGCCCCCAAATGGATACGTTTGTTGACTTCCTCAAAGCGGTTCGTATGTATAAGCTGATGGTGAAATGCCTCGGCCAGATAGTCAGTAATAAAGCCATAATTATTGGTTAGAAAATCACTGCTGTTTTTTGGCATCTCCCATCCCGGAAGATAGCAAGCGAAGCGATCCATAACCGCCAGATCAAACTCTTTTGGTAACGGCTGGAACAAGTCGTAGACTTCAGAGTTAACAATTTGATCTACAGATAAATCAAGGTTTCCGACAAAGGCCATAGATGCGTCAGCAATAACTTCGACACCACGGGAAAAACGCCCATTTGCCATGAAGTCCTTCATTATCTGAATGGTATCGGAGTCTTTAACCTTTATCCCACCCACTTCATCAAATGCTACAGTGTCCCAAAAACCCACCAAGCCTATCTTCTTGCGTTGGTTATTGTAGAACAGCGTTGCCTTAGTAGCCTGACCACCACTAATGAGTGTGGAGTATGGTGAAAACTCACTGAAAAAATAGGACTTACCCGTGCCGCGAGGCCCTAGCTCTATAAAATTAAAATTTGGCTCTACGAGGGGTAATAACCGAGCAACGAAATGCATTTTCACACGAGGGGTTAATTTACCCGGCTCCAAACCAACCGACCGCAATACGATGTCCAGCCACTCATCACGGGAGAACTGCTCCCTACCTTCACAATATTGCTCAAAGTTAAACCGGCTAAGCTGAATAGGGCGAAGATCCTCAATATAAAACACATAGTCATCGTCTTCAATTTCGTTATAGGCGATGGTCACTTCACACCATAGGCCACCCTGCAATAGCCTGTCGTTATCGCGATAGAACTTTTCTGAAATAGCTATACGCCTAGAATCAAAATTCTCCAGGGCGGCCCAATGTCGCCGGTCTTTTTCCACATAGTTGACATGGACTTTATCGATGAATTTATACTTACCCTTTGTGGCAACTTTTGACTGTGCTTTATTAGCCTCATTGGGTCGTACATAGTTGTCATTCAGTGTCTCAAGAACAGCCTCTAATCCACCCTGAATTTCAGCATCATCATCGCTGGCACAATATCGAGCCAAAAGAAATTCCAGTACAAAGGTCGGAACATTGGTTCCTTTTTTTATTCGATGAAGTAGGTCTTTTCTAACGACCTTACCATCAAAAATACTGGTTACTTTTTGATCTAATTCATCCATAGCTTACACCGTATAATCGGTTTCTAAGTCCAGTTGGCAGAAGGCTACCATTGTAGATGGATTGAGTGCTTTAACTTTGAATTTCCCTTCGTAGTCCATTTGCATTCTTAAAGTAATCTGCATCTTTTCGCCCGGTTTCAGAGTGATAGTTCCAGTCGCAGGGTTAACCAACCCACCAGGTTTTGCCTCACCAACTACATTACCCCTCTTGTCATGGGCCTCCAGCAAAATTTCAAAATCACTACCGACTGAAAACATATCCTGAGTTTCAAGACTGATTTCAATAACTGGCAGGCGTGTTGTTATGCGTTTCGTACTATTCTTGTAATTAAGCACAATCGTCGCTTGAGAGATAGGCGATTGCTTTGGCGCGTCGATCTGTAAACTGATAACAGGAACGACACATTCTTGGAGTGAAGCACCACCATGATAATAGAGCATGCTCGTCTTGTAAGCAGCCATACTTAAAGGACCAGCTATATTCGCAAAATCGTAACTTCTCAATAACCCGTGGCAATGGCCAATATTGGTACTATCCTTGATTAAC
>JAPORB010000058.1 GCA_026710425.1 Gammaproteobacteria bacterium | reverse complement strand
CTAAGAACAGATTCGGACGGCTAGAATCCATTCAACTCTCCGGTTTCATCCCTAGGCTTGTATATGATTTTATCCCACTAAACAGCCACATTAAGAGCAAAGTTCTACATCATAAAACTAGGCTTCGTAGAGCTAAGATACAGAACATTATCAGCATCCGGATTTTAGTCTAGAGAAAAACCATGCGGTTCTCTGAATCGTCAAACTCCTTCGATTGCACAACTACAGGAGTTAAATGGCAAGTAGCCTACTTGTAAATCTATCGGTGACTTCATAATAGGCTGCATAATATGATTATTTATATCAGATTCTGGTTCAACGCCACCCGTGCAGGTTGCACTACAGAAATCAAAATCTGCGCCTTGAAAAAGAAACAGACCTTAGAGTAAGTCAGATTCCTTTCAATAAATCTATTCCTTGACTACTGTCGGGTACTACTACTTCAATCACCCAGCTCGACAATTCCCGTGAATGATAAAAGATACTCATTCCTTATTACAATGTAGTTCTCTTCATGAAAAAATTCGTCAGACTTTGAGTTTCGTCTGGGTTACCAGTGTGTCATTGTTATGAATAAGACGGTAACCCATCGCTTTGTAGCCCTTGCACCGACGCTGAAACATCCGCAATAACATTGGCATGGCCGCGTCAACATAGTCATACACGGTCACTTTAGTTTTACTTTCAGCCTCCCGATGAATCCGACCCGCATACTGGACAAGAGAGCCTTTCCAGGAAATAGGTAAAGCCAAAAACAGCGTATCCAGCCTGGGCAGATCAAATCCTTCACCAATATATTTGCCTGTAGCGATCAATATCTGTGCGGTTTGAATTGCATTCATGGCCTGGTCTCGTTCACTGGCTCCCATGGATCCGCGCAATACAACCGTTTCAATCCCTTTTTCAGTAAGAATTTTATTCAAAATTGCAGCATGTTCCCGCCTTTCAGTTAACAGCAAAGGATTACTGCCCGCTACCACCTGGGCCATCACATCCTGCACAAGCAACTCGTTTCGGCGGTCAGATTCCATCAGCCAGCGGTATACCTCGGCAATATGCGGCTTTTCCTCCAGAACTAGTGGTTCGGGTGGTTTATCCTCCACAAGCCTGACAATAACATGCTGTTCAAACCGTGATTGCCTGTCATTCTTGACCCGATAGCGTACAGGGCCCGCCTGCATGTAAATAATCGGTTGATGACCATCCTGCCGCTCGGGTGTGGCCGTTAGCCCAAACACATAACGTGACCTGACCTCGGACAAAAGACGATCATAGTTCGGTGCTGAAATATGATGACATTCATCAATAATAACCTGGCCATAATTCAGCAGCAGTGGATCAATGTTGTTATCCTTTCTGCTCAACAAGCTCTGATAGGTGGCGATGTCAATACTCCCGCAAGGGTGACGCTTGCCACCAGTGATGGTGCCAATCTCTACGGCATCAACGAAGCAGGACAAACGTTCTCGCCATTGATCCACCAACTGGCGGGTATGGGTCAGTATCAGCGTATTGACTTTTCGTTCAGTTATAACAGCAATAGCGGCTACCGTTTTACCAAACGCAGTGGGTGCATGCAGTATGCCCGTGTCATGAACAAGTATTTTCCTGACAGCCAGCTTCTGGTCGCCACGCAAAACTCCAGTAAATTGGATGTCTGAAAGCCACTCACCGACTTCACGCTCATCTTGAATATCAATCGCTATGTCTTGTTCACTGAGTAGCTGACACACTGCATCAAGGCAGCCTCGCGGAACGATCAGATAATCCTGTTCTATCCGAGCCAGACTGATGTAACGAGGAATACCATGGGTGCTGAAACGCATGGCTTGGGTTTTGAAAAATACCGGATTGGCAAAGCTTGCCAAGCGTTTCAAACGTGCTAGCAATGCTGATGGTAATCTGGTGGTCGAAACATAGATCTGGTTAGCCAGTACAACTTTAATCCTGGACGGACAGTCGCGCAGTTTCGTATGCTCAATCGGTAAACCTTGCTCCCAAGGTTTAAATTGCAGCTGTGATGCCGCAGAATTGAGAGTCTCCAGGAGACTTTGCAGTCGTTCAGGAGCCAGTTGCTCCAACCCTTCAAGAAACTGCCATTGATCCGGATAAGGAACTAGGTCCCGATCAATGAAAACCGAATTGTCGGCCTGACGAGGTTGACGTTGCAAAGGCAGAGCGATCAGATTGCCAAAACCACCATCCGGCATGGCATCCTGGTTCGGGAACAATCGGTCATAAGAGTCAAAAGATAGGCTGGGATAATTTTCCATGGCACGATCGAGCAAACCGAATCCAAGTCGACGCGCATCCTTGGCAGGCACCTTACTGGTAAAGAAAATCCACAGATGTGCTCCCATACCCGAGCGAGAGCGTTCAACGGCATAAGGAATATGTAACTCGTTGCAAACCCTGGCCAGAGCATAGGTCGCCTGCTGCCAGTCTGACTTGTCCAGATCCACTGCCAGCAACTTACAGGTATCATCCGGCATGAGCGGATAGAGGCCCACGGTTTGTCTGCCTAACAGGTGGTCATAGATTACCCCGGCATCCAGTGCCTTATGTGCCTTGTTCGGGCATTCGCTGCATTTGACCCTTGGCTTCTGACACAGACTGGGCTGCCATTCATTGTGGCAAGCAACAGCATACCCGCTTTTCCCGGAGTTGTTCTCCCAGCGAATAGCATGACAGTCTTTTCTGCCAACGAACAGATTTTGGAACAATGCCACTTTCTCCTGTGCCGAGAGATTGGACTTGGTAGTTGTGGTCTTACGGGTCTTTTCATTGGCGCAAGCTTCCAACTGCACGAGTTTGGCTTGCAACCGCAACTTTTCTGCTTGCAGTTCCTCAAGTCGCTGCCTGATTGACCGGATTTTCCGGTCACGATCATTAGTGTGAACACTGCCAGATCTGTTGCAGGTAACGGAGCAGGATTTGGGGACTTTCACCACTGGCACCTAGGCAAACATTCTATACAGAGGCTATTGCCACCTCTGGGGAAGATACGATTTATGCCAACATGATGTTCATATTGACTTGTGTCTAGACTGCAAAGATTATGCTTAACTGGAAAATCAGTGAATGAATGAGTCAGGCATTAGAAATAACAACTATATGATAAATAATACCACACCACAGGTTTGCTGCTGCCCCAAGCCGTGTTGTAACGTAGATTAATCCATCGGGACCCGAAAGCTGGTAGCAGGCTGACTTAAGACAAAGGCAAGACTGTGGTACTTTGGATATAGCTCAGCGGCATGACCATCAGAATGGTTCATTTACCAACTTCAGGGCAATTATTCACTATTCGCTGGATTTTGGCAGAACACTGATTTATGCTTGCCATTCTGCTTGGTGACAAGCGGATCAGATTGGCTGTCTGATGAATATTTCTTGCCACCAAGTTGTTGATTTAATTGCATCCCTGGCTAAATTCAGAAACTTGCCGCTGAGCTTGATACTCCACAATCTCTACTCCCTAGACATAATAGTTAGTCGCTTGCACAAATCCAGTTGAAGTTTATGACTCCCTCGGCATCAACTCCCGCTCGAAATTCACGTCCTGCCCGAAAATCCAGCTCCCGCAAATATGTCTACGCATTCGGACGCAAGACTGAAGGCAATGCGAACATGCGGGAGTTGCTGGGAGGCAAAGGGGCCAATCTTGCAGAGATGGCTGCAATTGGTCTGCCAGTGCCACCCGGTTTCACCATTACCACGGATGTCTGCAATTACTTCTATCATTATGATCGACACTACCCGACCTCGCTTAGGTCGGCGGTGGCAGAAGCAGTTGAAAGTCTTGAGTCCCAGCTGGGTAAAAAATTCGGTGCAGGTGACAATCCCTTACTTGTGTCAGTGCGATCCGGTGCGCGCGAATCCATGCCGGGCATGATGGATACCATCCTGAATCTCGGTTTGAATGACGAGTCCGTGAGGGGGCTGGAAAAGGTTTCCGGCAATCCGCGCTTTGCCTGGGATTGCTATCGCCGGTTTATTCAGATGTACGGAGATGTGGTAATGGGTGTTCAGGCCCGTTCTGAAGAAGAGGAAGAGCCATTTCATGAGATTCTCGAAAAACTCAAAAAAACCGAGGGCGTCACTGACGATGCGGACCTGTCCGCCCCGGCCCTTGAGGAACTTGTGCGGCAGTACAAGGCACTGATCGCCCGCAGAACCAAAACCTCGTTCCCGCAGGATGTTATGGCGCAGCTCTGGGGCGCAATTGGTGCCGTTTTTGGCTCCTGGAAAAATGAACGAGCCATTCTCTACCGACAGCAATATGGTATACCTGCCGAATGGGGCACTGCCGTCAATGTACAGGCCATGGTATTTGGCAATGCCGGAAATACCAGTGCTACTGGTGTGGCCTTCACCCGTGACCCGGCCAATGGTGAGAAAGTATTCTATGGAGAATATTTGATTAATGCCCAAGGAGAAGATGTGGTAGCCGGTGTACGCACACCCCAGCCAATCAGCCACATGCAACAGTCATTGCCTGGTGGTTTCAGAGATCTGGAAAAGGTTCGCAATAAATTGGAACGACACTTCAAGGACATGCAGGATTTTGAGTTCACCATTGAAGATGGTCGGTTGTTCATCCTGCAGACTCGCAATGGCAAACGTACTGGCCTGGCAGCGGTACGCATCGCAGTTGAGATGCATAAGGAGCGGCTACTGAATCAGAAAACTGCTCTGATGAAAATTCCAGCTGAATCCATTGATTCCCTGCTGGTACCTGTTTTTGATCCCAAGGCATTGAGAACAGCCACCGTTATTGCTTCCGGATTACCGGCAGGACCCGGCGCAGCAACAGGACGAATCGCTTTCACTGCGCTGGCGGCTGAAGCTGAAGCTCGCAAAGGTAACAAAGTTGTGCTATGCCGCACAGAGACATCGCCTGATGACCTCAAAGGTATGTTGCACTCACAAGGGATTCTCACATCAAGGGGTGGTGTATCTTCCCATGCTGCACTCGTTGCTCGACAGCTGGGCAAAGTTTGTGTCTGCGGTGCTGGCGATATCAGCATAAATTACGAGAAACGCACTTTGACTGCAAACAAAACGGTGCTCAATGAAGGCGACTATATCTCCATTGACGGCAGCACTGGTGCCATCTATAAAGGCATGATTGAGAGTGCTGACTCGGAGGTACAGCGGGTATTGGAAGGAGATTTGAAACCTGGCAGCAGTTACACCTTCGAACTGTTCCAAACGGTAATGAAGTGGGCTGACAGGTATCGTGACCTGAAAATTCGTACTAATGCAGATACACCGTCCATGGCCAGGCAGGCTGTAGCCTTCGGCGCAGAGGGCATCGGTCTGTGTCGGACCGAACACATGTTTTTTGACGGCGACAGAATCGACTACATGCGGCAGATGATACTGGCCGTCGACGAGGTACAACGTCGCTCTGCTCTGAAGAAGCTTCTCCCTTTTCAGCGCAAGGACTTCACCGGATTGTTTCAGGCAATGAATGGCCGTCCTGTCACGATTCGACTGCTGGATCCCCCGCTGCATGAATTTCTGCCGCATGATGATGTGGTGCGCGGCCAGTTGGCAAACAAGCTCGGCGTGCCATTTGATTTCGTTATTGAACGCACCAAGGCCCTGCATGAAGAGAATCCAATGCTGGGTTGCCGAGGCTGCCGGTTGGGAATTCTCTATCCTGAGATTACCGAAATGCAGACCAGAGCGATTTTTGAGGCAGCAGCCCAGGTGCTCAAGGGTAGAAAAAAGATCAAGGTTAATCCGGAAATCATGATTCCGCTTGTAGGATTTCAGGAGGAACTTGCTGATCAACTTCGCATAGTGCACCGGGTTGCCGCAGAAGTTATGCGAGCCCGCAAGGTAAAAATTAACTACAGTGTCGGTACTATGATTGAGGTACCCCGCGCCGCCATAACCGCTGACAGGATTGCCGAGGAAGCCGATTTTTTTAGCTTTGGCACCAATGATCTCACCCAAACCACTCTGGGGCTGAGCCGCGATGATATGGGGCTTTTCCACGAGGAGTATCAACGCAAGGAAATCTATAACAAGAATCCCTTCGCCAGCCTTGATCAAACCGGAGTTGGTAAGCTTATGGAACTGGCCGTCAGCAAAGGTCGCTCTTCAAAACCTGACCTGAAATTAGGTATTTGCGGTGAACATGCCGGAGATCCGGCCTCCATTGAGTTTTGCCATGAGCTTGGCCTCAACTATGTGAGTTGCTCACCACCTCGCGTCCCGATAGCCCGGTTGGCGGCAGCCCAGGCAAGGTTGAGAAAACAGGGTTAATCAAGTTTGCTGAAGTTGATCCGGCGAGGACTGGCTGAATCCGGCAAGTTCTGCCGGGTAGAGTGTGTTCAACAGGCAAGATTCTGCGATTGACTCAGAGCTTAATATTGCCCAGCATCTTCACTGAGACCGCTTTTCTGCCAGGCTGGGCAATCACTCACTGACTACAATAACAAAGAGTATTCCTGCCATGAGCACCACTATCCTTGCCGCACTTTCCCTACTTCCGATAGTTTCTGTTGCCATTTTCCTTGTAATTCTGCGTTGGCCTGCCAGCCGCGCCATGCCGATAGCCTACTTGGTTGCTGCAGGCCTGGCTTATTTGGTCTGGCAGGTATCCATTACCAAAATCATGGCCGCCAGCGTGAACGGATTGATTGTTGCCGGCACGCTGATCTATATCATCTTCGGTGCCATCCTGCTGCTTAATACTTTGCGTGAGAGTGGTGCCATCAACACTATTCGTCAAGGATTTTCCGGTATCACACCAGACCGACGAATCCAAGTTATCATCATTGCCTGGCTGTTTGGTTCATTCATCGAAGGATCTGCCGGATTCGGTACTCCAGCTGCGGTGGCTGTGCCCTTGATGGTTGGACTGGGTTTTCCAGCCATGGCGGCCGTGGTTGCCGGCATGATCATCCAAAGTACCCCTGTTTCATTTGGTGCCATGGGAACCCCGGTACTGGTTGGCATTAGTACAGGACTGTCAGCGGACCCTGCAATGACTTCCTATGCAGTGGAACGCGGCTTTGATGACTGGGATGGTTTCCTCAGCTTCATTGCCATCAAGATCGCTCTGATTCATGCACTCGGTGGTACCTTCATTCCCCTGATTGTTACCGCCACCATGACCCGTTTCTTTGGCGGCAACCGCTCATTTGCCGATGGTTTCAGGGTCTGGAAATTCGCCCTCTTTGCCGCATTCTCCATGACCATACCCTACCTTATTGTTGCCAGGTTCCTTGGACCAGAGTTCCCATCCATGTTTGGCGGACTGATTGGTTTGGCCATTGTGGTAACAGCTGCCAAGCAAGGGTTTCTTATGCCAACGCAGAATGAGGTGTGGGATTTTGAAAACCGATCCCAATGGGATGCTGAGTGGACGGGTTCCTTGCAACCGGAGAGAGAAGAGCAAACTTCGGTGAATATGGGTCTGATACGAGCCTGGTCTCCTTACCTGTTTGTGGCCGGCCTGCTTGTGTTGACCCGCCTGCAGCTTGAAGCCTTGAATCTGAGCACCTTGTTGCGTGCCGATGCACCGCTAGTCACCCTGATCTGGCCTCAAATTTTCGGCAGCGATATCAGCGCATCCTTTCAGCCACTGTGGTCACCTGGAACAATCTTTATCCTGGTCTCCCTGATTACTATCCGGCTTCATGGCATGACTGGCAAAAATTATAGTGTGGCTTTCACCCGTTCATTGAAGACCCTGCTGCCAGCCTCCACTGCACTGGTCTTTACCGTACCGATGGTGCAGGTGTTTATCAACACCAGCGGCGGCGCGGCAGGTTTTGAGCAGATGCCCATTGCTTTGGCAGAAGGCGTGGCCAATCTGGCCGGATCAGCCTGGCCATTTTTTTCCACATTTATTGGCGGTCTGGGTGCCTTTGTTGCAGGGAGTAACACCGTAAGCAACATGATGTTCTCCCTGTTTCAATTTGGAGTCGGTGAGAGAATAGGGGTTGATCCCACTTGGATTGTGGCATTGCAGGCTGTTGGAGGAGCTTCAGGCAACATTATTTGTGTGCACAACGTGGTTGCCGCATCGGCAGTTGCCGGATTAATAGGCAAGGAAGGCTCGGTCATCAGGAAGACACTATTGCCTTTCGTCTATTACGCTCTGATGACTGGTGCCATTGGCTATGGCATTGTCAACCTTGGCAACAGTGTCTTTAATACGGGCTTTGTGATTGCGGCAATCATCGTTGCCGGTATGATTTACTTGATAAGCAATTACAACAGACCGCAGTTGTCTTGAAGGATTTTTCGTTGGTCAATCTGGTCTGACATCAGCACTAATATGACAGAAACTTCAATTTCTGATGCCGACTCTACCCGGCACAGAGCTTTTTCCCGACAACTCATTCTGGCTACAGCCGGGCACGTGGATCATGGCAAAACCTCTGTGGTCAGGCATCTAACCGGTGTCGATACCGACACTTTGGCGGAAGAGCGAGCCCGCGGTCTCACCATCAACCCCGGCTACGCGTATTATCATTTTACGAATCCACAGTCGACGGATGGAATTATTACTCTGGGCTTTGTTGATGTGCCGGGGCATGCAGATTTTATTCCCAACATGCTAGCTGGAGTCGGCAATGTGGAACATGCTCTGCTGGTGGTTGCCTGTGATGATGGTGTTATGCCACAGACGGTTGAGCATCTGGACATACTGCAACTGTTGGGTGTTAATGAAGTGATTGTGGTGCTGAGCAAAACCGATCGTGCTGACTCCGAACGCATCCTCCAGACCAGACAGGAAGTGGACAACTTGCTTTCAAGGGACGGTTTCGCTCCGCCCCATTATTTCGAAGTCAGTAATTTGTCAGCGGGCGGCATCCCGGAGCTGAAGCAGTTCTTGCAAGATAAGGCTTTGAACTCTGCATCATCCAGCCTGTTGGGCCAAGACCATCATACACGCTTTGTGATAGATCGCAGCTTTAGCGTCAAAGGGATTGGTACAGTGGTCACCGGAACCCTGAAACATGGACAACTTCCGAGCAGTGAACCTTTGGTGCTTAGCTCAACGGGAGAAGCAGTTCGAGTTCGAGGACTGAGAGTTGATCAGCAAGACATTGAGTCATTGATGCCTGGTCAACGTGCAGCAATCAACATAAACGTCTCTCTCGACCAAGTGAAGAAAGGAGACTGGTTGCTGGGAAAAGCCAGTCATAGGCCATGTTACCGTGTGGATGTGGAACTGAGACTTCTTGAGGGAATACAACCGCTGAAATCAAGTGCTCAGTATCATCTTTATCACGGTGCTGCTCACCATGTGGTGAACCTGCGGGCTTTGGACTGTCAATTGGGACTTTACCAGGTACGCTCACTAATACCCCTGCAAGTTCATCATGGTGATCGATTCGTGCTCAGAGACCCGGGAGCCAGTAATACCCTAGGTGGCGGACAGATCATCGACATATTTGTTCCCCGCAAAGGGCGAGCGAACGAGATGCGATTGACTGAACTGCAATGCAAACAGCATCCTGCCGCAGAAGCCTTCGAGCGTCTGCTCCGCGTCAGTCCCCTGGGTTTTGACATCACGAAATTTGCGGTCAATTTTAACCTCAATACCGTTGCCATGAGGCGGCTGACTGATGAAGTCAGGGATACCAGTACCATATTGACGCTCAGAGGCATTGATTCTTCTCGCATACTTTCTTCGGCTACACTGGAAATACTCAATCAGCACATCCTTGAAGCGATTGCTTCTTTCCATCGGGATAGTCCCAGTGTAACGGGAATCAGCGGGCCTGAACTCAATAAGGCGACAGACTTTCAGGGGTCACCCCTGTTACTGGGTGCCATTCTGGAAGAACTGGTAAAACGCGGGCTCCTGAAAAGAACCGGTACGTTGCTTCACTTGCCGGACCATCAGGCTTCACTCGGTGAAGAGGAAGAGAAGTTTCTTGCCAGGATCCATCCGATTCTCAAGCACGCCGGACGTATTCCACCGCGCACGAGAGAACTAGTAGAGATTACCAATATACCCCTAGGCCAGCTGGAGCGAATTCTGCGTCAGAGCAGCAAATCGGGTCTTGTGACCCGGGTTGCTGCCAATCGTCATTTTTTGCCTGAGACACTGGCCGAATTGGCAGAGCTTAGTGAGGAACTGGCACAAGCAGGAGACAATGAAGATGGATTTACCGTAATTCAGTTTCGAGATGCCTCAGGTATTGGCCGTAATCTCTGTATAGAAATTCTGGAGTATTTTGACAGTATTGGGTTTACCCGACGAGAAGACAACGCCCGGTTTATCCGTACTCAAAAAGAAAACCTATTCGTAAAGTAAGGCAATTGTGGAGGCATAAACCTACATTCTGATATCTGGCACAATTGTGCGGTAAGATTCATTACCATTACAGAGTAACCGCCCTCAAACTCCAGCAGCATTCAGGTAGAATTAAGCGTAGTCTTTCAGCTCATATCCAAGACACAGCAATCCAATCGATTAATCCTGAACTTTACCAATCCGAACCATTCCTGTTACCCTCACTACCGCAATCAGAAACCAAAGCAGGTTCAGTAACAAGTCTGAAATAACCTCAAGGCAAAGGAAAAGTGACCCGAATGGGACTTGAAATTGACCAAATAAACTTCATGCCGGAGGACTTTACCCGATTTGGTAATCGATTGCAGAGTAATCTTAGAGCCCTGAAAAGCCTATTAAAACGTCCGGATTTCGGCGAGGGACCTCTTTCATTCGGTGCGGAACTCGAACTATATATCGTTGATGCCGAAGCCAGACCGCTGCAGGTAAATCAGGAAATACAAGCCAGGCTTGATGACCCGCAACTCACTCTTGAACTGAACCGTTATAATCTCGAATACAATTTCAGTCCCTCGCTGCTTACCGAAGGTTGCCTTGGTCGTACTCAGGATGAGGCAATTAACGCCTTAAACCGGATAAACGAGGTGGCAACGGACCTTGGCGGTAGCGTCGTTCCTATCGGCATACTGCCCACCTTGCAGCAGTCGGACACGGGTTATCATACCATGACACCTCTGGCCCGATTCGAGGTTCTGACTAACGAACTCACGGAACTCAGAGGCGGACCTTTTACCATCGCCATTGATGGTGAGGAGGCTTTGCAACTTGCAATGGACGATGTAACGCTGGAAGGGGCCAATACCTCTTTTCAGATTCATTTGCGCGTGCCACCTGACGAATTCGCTGACTTTTACAATGCCGTACAACTGGTCACCCCGCTAGTGGTGGCGATGGCAGCAAACTCCCCTACCCTGTTCGGACAAAGATTATGGCAGGAGACTCGAATTCCGCTATTCAAGCAATCCATTGACTGCCGTCCAAAGGATTCCATGCACCCTATGCCAGCCCGAGTAAATTTCGGCAATAACTGGCTGCGTGAAGGAGCTTTTGAACTGTTTGCTGAAGCCGCTCTCCTTTATCGTCCCATTTTTCCGGTGTCAGGCGATGAGGATCCAGAAGCCGTAGTAAACACTGGTGGCATACCTCGGCTGGATGAACTGCGCCTCCATCAGGGGTCAATCTGGTTATGGAATCGGCCCGTTTATGATCCAGTCGACAGCGGCCACCTTCGCATAGAATTCCGGGCTCTGCCTGCTGGACCAAGCATCGTGGACATGTTGGCCAATGCCGCCATGGCAATCGGCCTGGCAAAGGTGATGCAGAAGGAAATCAGGAACCTGCTTCCTGCCATCCCTTTTACCTACTGCACGGCCAACTTCTACCGGGCCGCACAGAAAGGATTGGAGGCAGAGTTATTCTGGCCCTCCCCCAGACAAACCCAGCCAGAATACTTCACGGTACCGGCCATCCTTGAAAAATTACTTCCTGCTGTGCCGGAACAACTCCATACGATGGGATTTCTGCCACAAGACTTTCAGCCTTTTCTGGATGTTGTGGATGAACGACTGGATACTGGACAAACCGGTTCCCGCTGGCAGCTCGAAAAACTTTCCCAGCTGCGCAAGTCCATGCACAAACGCGAAGCTCTGGTGGAAATGCTGCTGCAATACCAGAAAAACAGTGCCGCCAATATTCCAGTGGCCCGTTGGCAGTAGTTAGATTGAAGCAAGCCCAACCAAACAAGCCAAATCGATTCCATACCTGGAAAGATCCGGAAGCTACCCGAATCGGGGACTCAGTAGAGCAGTTCCTTGGTACACTGCCGGGTCCTACTCATATTCATCTGCGGGGTAAAGATCCATCCCGTTGCAGATTTGCCACAACCCTGTTGCATGGCAATGAACCGTCCGGGTTGATGGCAGTCTTTGCCTTGCTCAAAAAACGTATTCGGCCAGTTGTGGACATCCATCTACTAATTCCCAGTGTTGATGCGGCAAGGCAGTCACCAGGATTTATGTACCGGATGCTACCCCAACACAAAGACCTTAACCGCTGTTTCGGGCCTGGTGGCGGCGATACCGAACAGGATTTGCTGGCTCAGGAAATACTTCAAATAATAAAGAGCTGTCGCCCGGAATGCGTCATCGATATACACAATACTTCGGGATCGGGTCCCTCGTTCGGAGTATCCACTTTCAGGGACTGCAAACACGATGCACTAGTGTCCATGTTCACCCACCGCATGATTGTCTCCGATCTACAGTTGGGGGCACTGATGGAAATCAGTAGCCATCAGATGCCAGTGGTAACCATTGAATGCGGTGGTTCACAGGATCAGCAATCTCACAGACTGGCCACTGAGGGCCTGGAGTACTATTTGACCGAGCCGGACATCCTTCGCAGTGTCCAAACAGATCTTTCACTGGAATACTTTCGGCATCCACTTCGGCTCGAGTTGAGCGATAGCAGTGACATTGCCTACGGCGATCATAGCTTACTTGAGTCAGGTATCACCCTTCTGCCAAACATTGAGAATTATAACTTCGGTTACGTCGATCGCAATAATCAGCTGGGATTTATCGCAGGAGAGATTGATTCTGTGCTCAGCATAAGAAATCCGCAGGGAGAGCAGCCTGCATCGACTTACTTTGAATTGCGTATGGGCGCAATCTATCCAAAACAGTCTCTGAAACTGTTTATGGTCACCACCAATCCCGAAATTGCCCGCAAGGATTGTCTGTTTTATTTGGTTAGTGCTGAAGAAGACAGCTGATGGCCGCTAACTTTTTTAATAGCAACCGAAATGGCAAAGGAAGTCATGAACTAAGATCGGATATCTTTGTTCAATTGAGCGGGTGCAAGGTAACCGGGAGTTGGGTTAAACCACTGACGAAACTGGAGTAAATTCGCTGTGGCTCACCAGTGACCTCCACCGTATGAAATCGTGAGCATATCTCTTCCCACAGAATGCGTAACTGCATTTCTGCCAGTCTGTTACCCATACACCTGTGCAGGCCAAAGCCAAAAGACAGATGCTGTCTGGCTTTAGACCGGTCAATCAAAAACTGGTTGGCCCTGTCAATGACTTCCTCATCACGATTTCCTGAGGCATACCACATGACCACTTTATCTCCTGCTGGGATATGCTTGCCACCCAGTTCGGTATCCATTACTGCCGTTCGTCGCATGTGGGCTACCGGACTCACCCAGCGAATAATTTCGGAAACCATGTTGGGAATTAGCGAAGTGTCATTTCGTAACTTGTCATACTCGGAGGGATGCTCGTTAAGTGCCAACACACCACCTGATATCGAGTTTCTGGTCGTATCATTGCCGCCAACAATAAGCAAAAGAATGTTGCCAAGATATTCTTTGGGGGGCATATTCCTTGTGGCTTCTCCATGGGCAAGCATGGAAACCAGATCGTTGCCCGATTCTTGATTGATGCGTTTTTCCCTCAATTCGACGAAGTAAGCCAAGCATTCCTGCAAGATATCCCATCGTTCTTCCTGCGAATCAATCAAACCTGCACCGGGAAGGGCGGTGACTATATCCGACCAGTAGGTCAGCTTGTATCTCTCTTCGAATGGAAAATCAAACAAAGTGGCCAACATCTGGGTCGTCAGTTCCACGGACACATATTTCACCCAGTCAAACTCCTCACCAACTGGCAAGCTGTCGAGGATGCTACAAACTCGTTGCCGGATCAGAGATTTAAGGTTTTCAAGATTAGCTGGGGTGACTACTTGTTGAGCAACTCGCCGCTGCTCATCATGCCTGGGAGGATCCATAGCTATAAACATGGGCAATGTGAATTCATCTGTCTGGTCCATGATAGCAATCGTTGGTTCTGACGAATAAATCTGATGTGATCTGTCTACCGTCAAAATATCACTGTATTTCGTGATTGACCAGTAAGGGCCAACAGCGGATTCGCCACAGTAATGGACGGGATCCTCCTTGCGCAGACGCTCCATGAAGGGATGCATCTCGTTAGCCTGCCAGATACCTGGATGGGAAAGATTGATTTCACTCAAAGGTATGCTGTAGGGATCACGCCCCACCATACTCCATGAACTCTGGATGGAGGGGTCCTTTGTTCCCCTCGCTCTCACGGCTTCATTCATATCGACTGCTCTCCCGATCTGCATTACGGAAAGATTGTACTGGATTGATTATTTTTCTGTTGTTTTTCATCACCGGGAATTTGAGGCCTAACTACATGAGATTCGATGGTCAGAACTGGAATTCCGGTGTCTGCACAACCAGACCTTCAATTTCTTCGGTTACATTGATTTGGCAAGAGAGGCGAGAATTGTCTTTCCTATCGTTGGTCAAGCTTAGCATTTCTTCTTCCATGGGGTTTGTACTACCGAGCTTGTCTTCCCACTCCGGGTCTACATAGACATGGCAGGTCGCACAAGAACAGGAGCCACCGCAATCAGCATCAATCCCCGGAACTCCATTATTTACAGCAGCCAGCATTACAGATTCACCCACTTTTGCCTCTACAGTGTGCTCACTGCCATCATGTTCGATAAACGTAATCTTGACCATAGGTCCATCCTTCCTCGGTACGGGTTCAGTTTGACCTTAATGATACCACAAATGGTCTTAAATAATCTGCAAATTCCTATGACGAGGGATTTGCGTTGTTCCAGAACCCTTGATTTATTAGCAATTACCGCTAAAGGATCGTCAGTGGGTTTGTGCCGATGATTTGAGGGTAATCTCAGCCAGAATGATGTCTGC
>JAPORB010000168.1 GCA_026710425.1 Gammaproteobacteria bacterium | reverse complement strand
GTAGCTGGTGATGTGTCATGGTTAAGAGTTTGTCGAAAAATGGAGGAGTTAGCATGATTAAAATTACTTGACAGGTCAAAGTCAAGACTAGCGAGAGGATTAAATCAGGAATGAATCAACATGCCTCTTTGCAGAGTTAGGGAATATGCTGAAGCCTCATAAGTCTTTTTTACCAATACATTATTGAATATACATTCTTAAATTTAAGGATCAGTATGATAGAATTAAGAACCACTGGATCTTAAGGTTGCAAAAAGTCATACATCTACCTCCGGTATGAATACTGATTTTCAGTCACTTTGACCCACCAAACGGTTCCTCAGCCTAGGGTAGCTACTCTTTTCCGACAAGAATATCGCCAGAAAATCATGGGTAAACTGGCTGTCCTGAATTGTGCCAGCTGGCTCACCATTGAGGTAGAAGTTACTGCCTAGTGAATCGGTCACCTGTACAGCCAACTGATCCCCTTTCTGCACATCCGGCCAGATTTCAGCTAATAAATTAATCCACTGTTCGCTGTCCTGCTGATAAAGATCCATTTTCTCCCACTCATCGCGAGTTCTGTTAATCAGGTCTTTGCGTGATATCTTGCGTCGATAATCGATCTGCAAGGTCAAGCCGGGCTCAACACCCTGGTAATTGCCATCTGGAGTAAACAGGGTACTGTCATAAAGAGCCCAGAAAATCACTCTTAGGGTGGCAGTCCCAACAGGTTCCAGATTGCTGAAAGGATCAGCCTTGGAGGTTGTGATTAGAAACGATACCAGACAAAGGATACTAAGTCGGGACATTTTTTCGTTCCAGTTTGCCTTCGGATATGGTGTAAAGCAAAGGCAAACAAAACGCCCAGATTATGCTCAAGCTAATCAGAGCATTCAGCTGACCATGAGCGAAAGTAACGGCACCCAATCGCTCGCCGACAGCGTAGTTCAAGGGAAAGACAATTGCACCAAGGCAAGCGGCCAGCAGCTTGTTTTTCCCAAACACAGCCAGAGATTTAGCCAGAGCCGAGGCGAACGCCAGCCACAAAACCACCAGCCACAGCGGAAGCATGCGGGAACCAGAAGAAAATTCAAAGATGCCAGCCAAAGTAAGCACGCTATCAATACAAATTCCGATCAGGGCCGGAATCAGCAACTGAACGGGTCTGACTTCCCGCCTCGCCAGTAACAGTGTCACATAAGCGAGAACCGCCACTGCTACCACGTCAAGCCATTGTTCGCGCCCAACCACGCATCCGACCCACATCAGGTTGAATGCTATCAGGTTGAAAAGATTGGATCCCGAAGCTTTGAACAGATTCAACTGCATCCGCTTTATGCGCTGACGACAGTTAGCATGGCTAGGTAAGAGAAGGTTCTGCTAACGATGTGGTGCCTTGCTGGCAAGCATTTGAACAGCACTGATGCGGCGCTCGTGAAAACCACCTTCACAATAACCCAGATAATACATCCAGAGATTGCAGAATTTGTCGTCATAGACGTGCTGGTTGAGTCGCAATCTGTTTGTAGCAAAACGCTCACGCCAATGTGCCAGGGTTTGGGCATAGTCCTGCCCAATATCCAGAATGTCGCGCACCACCAGTTCGGTTTTGCTCGACATAATGTCTGACATCACTGCCATGGATGGCAGGAATCCGCCAGGAAATACATGCTTCTGAATAAAGTCTTCCGAGCGGCAATATTCTTTGAACCGTTGGTCGGCGATGGTAATGGCCTGCAACATTAACAAACCACCTGGTTTTAGCAGGGAATTGAGTTTCTCAAAAAAGCCCGGTAGAAACTTTCTGCCTACGGCCTCGATCATCTCTACAGAGACGATTTTGTCATAGGAGCCTTCAAGCAGCCGGTAGTCCCGATCCAGCACTTCCACCCTGTCGTTAAGGCCTTCAGCCGCAACCCGCTGTCGCGAAAAATTGAGCTGCTGATCAGAAATTGTTGTAGTAGTCACGCGGCATCCGTAGTACTTGGCAGCATACACAGCGAGACCGCCCCAGCCAGTGCCTACTTCAAGCAGATGATCATTTTCGCTTAGCTGCAGTTGCTCACAGAGGCGTTTGAGTTTATTGGTTTGGGCCTTGGAGAGCGTCTCCTCGGGAGTGTTGTAGATGGCCGATGAATACTGCATTCGTTCATCAAGAAAAGACTGGTACAGATCGTTGCCAAGATCATAGTGAGCCAGGATGTTTCGCTTGGCCTGGGTTCTTGAGTTCATTCGCTTGAGCAGTCGCAGTACCATGAAGGGTTTCAGCATCCAGCCAAACCGGCTACCCCAATAGTCCATCATAGATAGATTGCGGGCGAAGAATCTGGTTACACTGGCAATATCTGGAGTAGTCCACCAGCCGTCAATGAAGGCTTCACCAGCCGCTGTGTCACCACCTATCAGGGCCCGGGCATATACTTTTGTGTTCAGTACATTTACCTCGGCCTGTAGATTGTCAGACTTTGACCCTACCTCAGCGATAATCCTGCCATTCTCACGCAGTATAAAATGCCCTTCACTGGCATGGGAAAGCACCTGAATCAAGATCTGCCGAACGAATGCGGCTGTTCTGGAGATATTGGCAACCTCTTGAACTAATGGCTCATCTCTTAGGCCCAGGTCTTTTTGCGTCATGCGGTTCCTTCCTCCGTTTTTGTAGCTGAGTCTGGTTTTTCAACCAATTTCCTAGGGTGTTTGAATAGCGGAGTACCTTTAAGGAAAAGTTTCAGGGCCTGCCAGTAGATGCCTGCTAAGACCGCCACCGTCTGTGCGGGTGTTCTCAAAAGTACGCTTCTGAGTTCTGCCTGGTTTAATTCCCTGCGTGAAAGAGTCATGGTGGCATCAAACACTTTAGGCAATTCTGCCTGTTCCCGGTCGTGACACTGAAGGTGAATACAGCATTGCCCATGCTCGGTACTAGGCGGCAGAATTTTCCACCGGTATTGCTGGGTCATGGGGTTAAAGGGCGAGACATGAAAACTTTTGTCATGACTGCTGACGGCACTAAGATCTTGCAAATAGTAATGGCGTTCATTCCATGGGGTGTTGCTTACTTCTGCCAACATGTAGCGGAACTTGCCCGCCTGTCGTAGGTAGTAAACATTAAGTGGGCTGAAGTAAAAACCAAAGTAGCGCAGTTGCACCAGCATGAAGACCTCACCAGTCAATTCTTTGCAGGACAATTCACCCAACTCAGCTATTTTTTCAATCACACTATGTTCGATAGAGCGATCAGCAGGTCCGATGTAGTCTTGCCTGCGCAAGCGCGCCAGACTCAGAGCAGAACTGCCCAATTGCCAGAACCGGGAAAGCACAGTGGGTATTTCCCGAGCCTTGATGAGGAACATGAACAGAGGGTATTCGAACTCGTGACGTTTTGGCGTGAAACGTCGGTGTCTCACCACGCCCTGATAAAGGGCACTTTCCAGCGTAACTGAGTTTTGGCGGCTCAAGACAGGGATTCTCCGAATCTTGCTGTGACATCCAGCGCACTGCACACTCCATCTTCGTGAAAGCCGTTATACCAGTAGGCACCACAAAAGTGAGTTCGATTAACTCCGCAAATACTCGCCCGATCCTGTTGCGCCGCACTGGACTCCAACGAGTAGACGGGATGGGCGTAGGTAAATTCCTGCAGGATTTTGTCAGGGGCTATGCGATGCCGAGCATTCAGTGATACCAACAGAGGTATCTTGGTGTGCAGTCCCTGCAATATGTTCATGCAATAGGTTACAAGGGGGGGCTCATCATTGGCTGCGCCACCGGCAATAAAGTTCCAGCTGGCCCAGGCTGCTGATCTGATCGGCATGAGTGATTGGTCGGTATGCAGAATCACATCATTTTCCTGGTAGGCCATGGCACCCAGTATCCGAGTCTCCTTGTCATTGGCATCCTGAAGTATGGAAAGAGCCTGGTTGCTGTGACAGGCTAGGATAACCTGATCGAATATCCGGGTGGTACCCTTAATGTCAAGTTCGACGCAATCAACCCTTCGCCGCACGGCTGAAACCGGACTTCGACAGTGAATCCGCTCGGCAAATGGTCTGGTTATGGGTTTGATATAGGCATGTGAGCCGCCTTTCAATACATACCACTGGGGGCGATTTCTGATATCCAGCAACCCATGATGGTTAAAAAAGCGCAGAAAAAAGCCCAGCGGAAATTTTTCGGCCTGTGCCAGTGAACAGGACCAGATGGCAGCCACCATGGGCAACAGGTAGTTGTTTACAAAGGTTGCACTGAAGCTTCGGTCTTTCACGAATTGCAGCAGTGTTTGTCCTGCTGTTTTATCTGACAGTAATGTGGCCTTGCTTTCACGGTTAAAGCGAAGGATATCAAGAACCAGGCGGTAGAATCCGGGGTGGTAGAGATTCCGGCGCTGGGCAAACAACGTATTCAGGTTATGGCCGTTATATTCCAGATCAAGTGCGTCATTACGAACGCTGAAACTCATTTCCGTCTTTTGCAGCTTCACAGCTAACTGCCGCATGAATTTCAGGAAATTGGGGTAATTGCGGTTGTTGCATACAATGAAGCCGGTATCGACATCAAGATTTTCCTTCTCCAGTTCCACGTTTACCGTGTGTGTGTGTCCACCGATGTAGTCATTGGCTTCGAATAAGGTGACCTGATGTTGTCTGCTGAGGAGATGGGCGGCAGTTAGTCCCGAGATACCACTACCGATAATGGCAATTTGTTGCGATGACATAATCTGCTTTTCCTGATGCTACTCCAATGCAGAATATCAACTTTTGCATCATTATTCTGGGGCCAGGGTTCTGGCCAGTAGCCGCTTTTGCAAGGCGAATGGGAGCAGTCTCAGGGTTTTGAGCATACCGGTAAACAACTTTGGAAAATGGATTTCGGATTTACCTCTGGCAATGCCGCGGCGTATTGAGGCGGAAGCAAATTTCACATCAACGCGCATTGGCATGGGAAAGTCGTTGAGATCGGTCAGTGGTGTTTCGACGAAGCCCGGAGCGATATAGCTTACCTTGATTTGCTGTTTCAGGCTAATGGCGAGGGTTCTGGCCAGATACTCGGTCGCAGCCTTGGAGGCACCATAGGCTTCAGCACGGGGTAGGGGTAGGTAGCTTGAGCTGCTCCCCATGAGGGAGAGACAGCCACCCTTGGCAATATTAGGTATTATATATTGCAAACAGTTGGCCATGCCAATCAGGTTGGTTCTTACCACTCGTTCGAAGCTTGCAGCGTCAAACTCCCTAGCATTGATATATTCACAGGTTCCGGCATTGAGAATTGCCAGGTCAAGTTGCGGGAGACCAGTCAAAGCCTGCAGGCAGTCATCCCGGCTTTGAATATCAAAACTGAGAGTTTGTGCGAGTGCGGGGAATTGCCCTGAGAATGCTTTCAAGGCAGATTGATTACGACCGCAGCAGTAGACGGTGTGGCCGTCCCGAAGGTAGTCTAGTGCGAGTTGCTTACCGATACCGGAGGTAGTACCAGTTATCAGGATTTTCATTGCCCCAGACGCTGCTTCAGCCTGAGGATGATTCTGCCCAAAAATGGCAGATGTTCGTAGAGCATGGAACCCATGTCGAAGTAGTCTCGGTGGTAGTAAATCTTGCCATTTCGAGTTTTAAGGTAGCTGGCACCTTCAATCCGGATGGTGTCGCCGCGTCGTAGCTTGGGGTGATTGAGGAACATGGTCCAGGTTAGACACACATTGCTTCCGTCGGTAATGGTCGAGTGGAAAGTGAATGAGCAATGTTCTATATTCCTGAACATCTTGTCAAAGTATCGAATCAGCTGTGTCTTTCCTTGGATAGCATGGGAAGGATCCTCAAAATAGACATCGTTGGTGTACAGGGATTCTACGTCTGCCACGGACTCACTGGCCAGAGTTTGATAAGCTTCTTTGACGCGCTGGGCTAGGAATTCAGCACTAGTTAGATCTTGGGCAGTCTTGAGTTGGGTAATTGGTGTCATGTTGTCAAATATGGGATTTTTAGTGGTTTCCACGGTTAACGTATTCTGGTAAGGTTTAGATTACTTTTTTAGTAAATGCAGGAGTTGGATATGATCTGTAGCAGTGAAATTGGCGTATTTCACAAACATGAGCATTGCATTGTCCATGACTTCTACAAAGATAGGCAGCTTTCAACTGAAAGAGGTCGTTCAACCCAAGCACAAGGCAAATACCTACAAAGTGGAGACTGCCTTGGTCGGTAATCCTGCCAGTGATAAAACAGCTGCTGACAGCGATGAGTCTCTGCTGATCGCCATTGGCAATCGTCAGGATACAGAGGCCTTCAACCTGCTGTTCAAGCGATTTTCCTCCAGAATCTATGCCATGGGAGTGAAGTTGACCCGGAACGACCAGTTAGCCAGCGACCTAGTTCAGGAAGCGATGTTGACGGTCTGGCAAAAGGCTCCCTTATATGATCTGGATCGGGGTTCCGCCCAAAGTTGGATTTTCACCCTGACCCGGAATCGCTGCTTCGACATTATGCGCAAAATAAAGCGCCAGCCAACTACCATTAGTGCCGATGACATTTGGGCACCTGAAGAACTTGACGTGCAGTTGGTTCACGAAGAACAGGGCAGCATGGAAGCCGAAGTCGAAAAAATCGAACGCCATTATGATCAGTTGCCATTGCCACAGCGTGCTGTAGTTGAACAAATTTATATCCATGATCGAACCCATGAAGAGGCGGCTAATGTGCTCAATATCCCACTTGGAACATTGAAGTCCAGATTGCGGCTGGGTATGGGTAAGCTCAAACAACTGCTTAGAACGGAAGTTGACTCCAATGCAGGGACAACCAAGGTTAAACAAACACTCGGTCGGAACGGAAATGCCGTAAATTTAAAACATGGTCGGAACTCATAATGGCTGCCAATATAAACTTTCATCCCTCTGAAGCCCTGCTGAGGGGATATGCTGATGGCACCTTAAGTGCTGGTCTAAATGTAGTCATATCGGCTCATCTGGAGCAGTGCAAAGACTGCCGTGATAGGGTGGCTGAGTTGGAGAATATTGCCGCCTGTGAGTGGGTGGAATCTTCAAAAGAAATGTTGTGCATTTCGGATTATGATGGCTCATCAGAACAGGGCGAAACCAACATAATCAGAGAAAATCCTACAGCCAAGCTCTCCCATTTGGTAACCGACATAACTAGTCATCCGCAACACAGAGAGATGAATCCTGGTGATGAATCGGTGACTGAAATCCATATGTTGGATCATAGTGTGCGGTTGCCCAAGGTTCTGGCAAGGGCAGCTTCTGATGGATTAGTTTGGAAAAAGATGACCAGCGGGATTAACCAAGCGTCGGTTATGTTGGATGACCAGACGCAGTGCGAGTTCCTGTACATCAAGCCGGGAGCCAAGGTGCCTGTGCACAAGCATCAAGGAACCGAAGTTACTCTTGTGCTTGATGGAAGTTTCACGGATGAAATGGGCAAGTACCAGAAATCCGACTTTGTAATGCGAAACAAGACTCACACTCATCATCCCGCCAGCGAGGAGGGATGCCTGTGTTTCTCTGTACTGGATAGCCCGCTCACCTTTACCAGCGGTTTGGCTCGGTTGCTTAATCCCTTTTTACGGTATCGCTTCAGCCGCGCAACCTCTATGAGTTAACAGACTCTCCATAACTGGCTAACCTTTTTTCTTCTGTAAGCCAGAAATTCCACACAATTCTATTGGGTAGGTTCTGCCCAACACCTCTACTTGCTCAATCACTTATCAAAGTGATTGAGCTGTATTTTCTAATAGTAGGTAACTCCCAACGGCAAAGGGCATCAAATCAAACTGGGATTATCGCACTCTATTTCAGCTCCGTTCCTGTGTGCTGGCTTTTACGACAATAATTTCGCGACTAACAGGGCATATATTGCGAGTGTCTGGTTTACTGACATGGTGCTGGTATCTCGCAACTGTCATATAACTGCAAACAATTAGTCGTAGAACTGAAATAAAGCACCTCTACTATCTTACTACCGACGTCAATCTGACAGAGGATTCAAAGTTGCTGAACTATTCGATAACTGAGGAGCCGTTATGAGATTCAATTGTGTAAATTCCCTGGCATTATCCAGTGGATTACTATTGGCAATTTCAGCCATAAGTCTAAATGCAGCCGAACAACCAACCATTGGTAGTAGTCATGTTGAAGTTTCATTCATGGGCGGGTATACCATGAATGAAGGGGCTAGTTTTCATGCAAACGTTCCACCAACAAAACCCTTTGACTTTGTGTCAACCATCATTCCCTCTCCTGCACATGTGGGCCAGGCAGGTTCCCTTTTTGCCCTTGCTTCGGCAGATGGATTTGGATCACTTAATCTGAGTCCTCAAGGTCAATGGGTTGGTTTTGACGAGGCTAATTTGTTGGCCTTTAGCAAGAAAACTTTATCGGCTTCAGAGCCAGCGAACCTGATCGATAATCTGGTGGCTAATGATGTTGGTGCCAATGGAGTAACCTTGGATATCAGGGTTGGATATTATCTGGATTCTGCTCCAGCCACATGGTATATCTCGGATCCAATTTCAGTCCGCATAAATGAGAACCCAGTTGGTTGCCCGGAAGGCACTACAGAAAATCCAAACCAGGCGATGTTTGAAGGCAAGGAGATTTGCGATATAGAAGCAAAGCGGTACTTAAATGATTTACATCTGACTGATAACAAAGTTTACAATATTAAAGGAACGATATTTATCGGTGAAAATACTGTAAACACCCCTATAGAAAACAAAATCAGTCTGACTATTGATCCCGGTGTGAAGCTCTTTGCAGATGGAAATCAAACTGCTATTGTGATCGACCGCGGGGGAATGATATTTGCTAACGGAACCCCGGCCCGGCCAGTTATTATGACTAGCCAGCAGGATAATGGTGCTCTTGATGCCTTAAACCAGCGTGGGCTTTGGGGTGGATTGATTATCAACGGTTCCGCAACGCAGAACACGAGCAGTGGCTTCTCCGACGGTGAGGGTGGAACGGGTCAGTATGGCGGGGGTGAAAGCCCCAACGATAATGATCATAGTGGTCATGTCACATACCTCCAGATCCGTTATGCGGGTTTTCCAATTACGAGTGATGATGAGCTTAATACCCTATCCCTACAGGGTGTGGGCCGCCGCACAGTTCTGGATTATATACATAGCCATAATGGTGCTGATGATGGGATCGAGTTCTATGGAGGCACGGTAAATGCCAAACATATTTTGATTACGGGACAGCAAGATGATGCACTGGACTGGACTAATGGCTGGACTGGTAATATTCAGCATGTCATTATTCAGCACACCAACAAAGGTGACAATTGCATTGAAGCAGATAATCTTGGTTCTCTTCCTACTGCCACACCGCGTTCAAATCCGATAGTCTCCAACCTCACCTGTATCACTAGCCTGCAGCAGTTATCAAATGGCCATGCCTTTGAGCTGAAGGCAGGCACGGGCATGCAGATGTACAACTCTGTTATTGGGGGTATGCTGGATTCCACTGAAGGTTGTATTCGCATTGCAGGTGAAGCGACTTTTGTCCAGTCAGTCACATCCGGTAGTTTCAATGGTAGCCTCAGAATGGATAACAGCCTGATCACTGATGAGTGTGCGGCGGATCTATCAGAGGGTCCAGGTAGTACCTTTACCACAGCTGACTGGTTTGCGGCTCAAAATTCTTCTGCAGGTATAGTTGATCTTGGCGGTCCTGAAGGCTGGACAAACGGTGCTGCAATAAACAGTGAGATGCCTGAAGATCTGAGTGCCAAAAATTCTTTCTTTGATGCTGTTGACTACATCGGTGCAGTCAAGGATGAGGCGTCGGACTGGACTATCGGATGGTCTTTCGATTATGACTGATTTATCAGTTACGTCATCTGATTAATTTTCTTACTCCTTTGAGCAAACAGAGGATGGGCACCCTTAGAGTTTTTGGCGGTTTTTCGCAGACCAAATGAGATATTCAAGGGCTGACGGCATTGCCCTACTCCCAATAGCATAACCTAACTGGCTTGGGCATTCTGACTCCAACCCAACCTGGGCGACAAAAGGCAGGTCAGCAAGGGCTTTAACTGCCAAGTGGAGACTGTGGGAATAACAAAATCTTCTGAAGTTATTTTCCTTTTGTCATAAATCTGTCACTTAATTGCCATAGTCTTGCGCGCCATAAAAGTCTGGATTTGCTCATTTCACCCAAGGAGCCTCCTGCTCTATGAATCGACAGAATCGACTGGCAATCTGGCTGACTTGCTTATCAAGTTTGCATGCGGTTGCCCAGGAACCGCAAATTCAGGAGATTTCTGTCCTGGGTCAGTTTGTTCCCGATGAAAAGCGCAGCACTGGATCCATTTCCAATGTCCTCAATGCAGAGGAATTTCAGCGCACAGGGGATGCAAATATTGCAGAAAGTCTCAAGCGTGTAGCTGGCCTAAGTACAGTGGGTGGCAAGTATGTTTTCGTCAGAGGCCTAGGCGAACGTTATTCCACTACGCTACTCAATGGTGCCGTTATGCCGAGCCCCGAGCCCATAAATCGAGTAGTGCCAATGGACCTGTTTCCCACTGCCGTGTTGGACAGCGTTCTTGTGCAGAAAACCTATTCTGCCCAGTATCCCAGTGAGTTTGGTGGCGGAGTTCTCCAGATGCGCACCAGGAAATCTACCGACGAGTTCTTTTTCAATATTACGTCTTCAGTTGGCATGGTCCAGAATGTGGGCTTCAGAGATGGCTTTACAGTAGAGGGAGGCAAAACAGACTGGTTAGGCATAGACGATGGCTTTCGGGAACAACCGTTACCATTGCAGCAGGCTACAGCCAATGATCAGGAGCTACGGATTTTCAGTCCCTTTTCCGGTGTCGGAATTCCCGCGGATCAGCTTGAACAGATAGGTGAAAGCTTTCGTAATCAATACACGCCTCAGGTCAAGGAAATCCCACCTAACGTAAGTGCTACCGTGACGACAGGAAATTACTTTGAGTTGAATGACAGCGGCATGAAACTCAATTACATGGCGGCGATCAATTATTCTAACTCCTGGGATAGTGATACCATAGAGCGAAACAATTATGTACCAGCCTCTGAAGGTCTTTTTCAACGAGAGGGTTTAACCTATGTTGGTACAGAAAACAGCGTTGATATTAGTGGAATCTTTACCACTGGGCTGGATTTCAATTTCAATCATAATCTGCGCCTGACCTCGATAGTGCTGCGCAAGACCGATGATCTGGTTGCTCACACCAGCGGATTTCTTGAAGAAGAAGACGATGTGGAGTTGGGAGAAATCCGTTGGATTGAGAGAGAACTGTTCACCAACCAGCTTCAGGGTGATCACTACTTCCCGGAGTTCAATGAACTTACCCTCAACTGGCGTTTGAGCAGTATGAATGCTCAACGGGCCTCACCGGACGAACGAATCTATCGTCGTGATGCGGGTGAGCTTTCGCCTCGGGTAGGTGGTAACCAGCGTATCTGGAGTGTATTGGATGATTCTGTGAAGGACTTCGGACTGGATGCCAGCATGACATTTTATGGCGGGCCCGGCAACTCAACTATTATAACAAGAGCAGGATATGTGAAATCCGCCAAGGTGCGGGAATCCGAAATTCGTCGTTTTGGTTATGCTTTTGCGGGACAGCTGGTCAATGATCGGGAGCTTTTACAAAGACCACTAGAAGAGATTCTCACCCCGGAATTCATTGATCCAAATGGGTTTGTTATTCGCGAGATTACCCGGCCTACTGATAATTACCAGGCCGATAATGAGATGGAAGCGATTTATGGCGAGGTAGAGTTTAATTTTGATGATCTTTTTCGGTTCACGCTTGGAGCCCGCCAGGAAGATTTTCTGCAAACGGTTGATACCTTCGATTTGTTTCGTCCGGGTATTGCATCAAAAGCAGAGCAAGACAGCACAGAGTTGTTGCCAGCTCTGAGCATGACATACGTCCTTGGTGATCATCAGTTCAGACTGGGCTACAGCGAAACAGTCTCTCGGCCGGATTTTCGTGAATTGTCACCTGCCGCCTTCACCAATCCGGTCACTGGTCGTGAAGTCATTGGTAACCCCGACCTTGAAATTACTGAACTGGCAAATTATGACCTGCGCTGGGAATGGTACTTCTCCTTCAGTGATTACATGTCCTTGGGTCTGTTCTACAAGGAGTTTACTAATCCAATTGAAGCATCGATTACCGGCTCCAATACTCGGCAGAGCACTTACATCAATGCACAGAGTGCTGAGAACGTTGGTATTGAATATGAGCTGTATAAGCGTCTGGATTTTCTTGGCGAAGATTTTCTTAACGGAATCGGTGAGGATTTTTATGTTCAGACCAATCTTTCCTACATTGAATCTGAGATCACCATTGCACCCGAGGACAGAGGCATTCTTACTTCGGCCACGCGTCCCTTGCAGGGTCAATCTGACTGGTTGTTTAACTTCCAGTTCGGTTACGAGCCATTGGAGGGCACAACTGTCACATTATTATATCATTACTATGGCGAGCGTATTGCCGAGGTAGGTATTGAAACGGCACCTGACTTGATCGAACAGCCCTTCGGTGAGCTTAATTTTATTTTCATCCGAGACCTGACCGATGCTCTTTCCATGACCTTGAAAGCGAGAAACATTATGGACGAGCGTAACGAGATCACTCAGGGCGGACTGCCAACTACGGCATACAACCGCGGCCGTGAGATCAGCTTCCAGCTGGACTACAGGTTCTAATCTGGTTTGCGACCGAAAGAAACATCCAAGACAGTTATCCTAGAAAACTGTGCTGAGGGGGTTTGATTGGTATCAAACTTCAATGCAGATGTACTCTATGAGTCAATGTTTTACCAGTTTGAATATGAAAAGAGTTTGCTGAGTTTATACCATGATTGAGTCCACTATCCTGATTGTCGACGATGAAGCCGCTATACGCGATATGGTGAGCATCACACTGGACCTGGCTGGCTTCAGCAGCATCATGGCGGGCAATGCCCATGATGCCCATGTTTCCATCATAGACAAGAAACCTGATCTTGTATTGCTTGATTGGATGCTTCCAGGTGGCAGTGGCATTGAACTGGCCCGCCGTCTTCGTAGGGAAGAGATCACCGCCAATCTCCCCATCATCATGCTCACTGCGAAGACCAGCGAGGATAACAAGGTCCAGGGGCTAAACGAAGGAGTGGACGATTACATCACCAAACCATTTTCACCCCGTGAGCTTGTGGCTCGGATCAAGACAGTACTGCGGCGAACCACCGGCAAGCAGAAGGACAGGGTGTTACAAGTTTTCGATTTGAAACTGGATCCGACCAGTCACCGAATCTTTATAGAAGAGAAGCCGGTAGACATGGGGCCAACGGAATTTCGATTACTGAAGTTCTTTCTGCTCAATCAGGAGAAGGTGTTCAGCCGGGATCACATCCAGGATTCAGTTTGGGGAGGCAATGTGTATCTGGAAGAACGTACCATTGATGTCCATATTCGCCGATTGCGCAAGGCACTTTCATCCATTAATGACACTTCAATCGACTACTCAAGTTTAATTCAGACGGTGCGAGGCGCAGGCTATCGGTTTTCCGTACGACCGCACTGATCGCTTTCAGTTTTGATTTCATAGCTGCGTGTCTTCGACTATGTGCATGTTTTTGGAATGGCCCGTCCGCTCGGCTCTATAATCGCATTTGACCCCTGTTCTTGCTCGGTATTCTAACGATGTTGCTTTTCACCGTCTTCGAGCGACTCACTCCGTTGTCGGCTATATTCTCCCCAAGAAGTCTGAAACCCCTCGCGACAACCCGCCTGTTGAGGGATTGGGAGTTGCTGGCAACGTCGCAACTGATTGAGCTGAATTGATTCATAAACTGCCTGGTTGCTGCGTCCTGCTGACGCAAGAGCAATGACCAGGCATGGCGGAAGAAACCAGGACACTGGTGAAAATCGGCGAAATGGTGAGAGTAATTGTGGCTGTGGACGCATTTTTTAATCTACTTATTCATGAAAATCGTGACCGCTGATCCTGGTTTTATCATGACCAGTTTTCGATAAACTGTCTCTAATATCACTCTACCCACAGGTCGATCTTATATCGACAAGTTCAATGCCAATTTTGATGGAGCATGGTTGCTGATTACCTTGCGAGCATCATCTGGGTTCAGACTATTGTTGCAATTGAGAATCATTATCTTTAAAATGCTACTACCTGTGATGTTCACCCTTTAATTTGTTCAGATGTCATCCCGAGTCAGCGTGCAAATCGATCCAATTGCCTTGCAAAAACTGCTCGAGCAAAATGCACTCTCTGTCAACGAGTTTTCGTGCCTGGATGAGCATGCAAAGCAAGAAGTGCTGAAGATATTTAGCAATCTGGCTTCCAGTTCGATTCGATGCAGTGGCTCTGTTTGTTTCTTCAAAATGCACAAGCAGTAATGAACCATAGCTCAACTGACATCGGTAACTGAGGCATTTGCGCTTCCCCGGAAATTCCCGAATCTTTCTGAGCCCCACACCAGTGCTGGCCACTACAATTATCCCGCTTATCATTGGCCCAATTACAGCACCTTGTCGATTCCTGTCTTCACCGATCTGTTTCAATGCATGGTTGGACAACGTCTGCTGGAACGCAAGGCTCTCCATCTTGTAAAGATATGTTGCTTGTGTCAGTCTTTAATTTTGACTGATTTATTATTCTATGCGTCCAATCATTCTTTCCCCAGTCATTTTAATGACCAATGTCACATAATCATACCAAACCGCCCTCTGAGCTCACGCTGAAAGTTAAAGCTTTGGAAAGCCTGCTCATTGAAAAGGGGATGGTTGATGCGGAGACACTGGACACCATCATAGAAACCTATGAGGAGCAGGTCGGCCCCAGAAATGGTGCGCATGTGGTGGCCAAGGCTTGGACAGATCCAGATTTCAAGAATGCCCTGATGGAGGATGGCACAGCGGCAGTTGCCTCGTTAGGCTATACGGGGCGACAAGGCGAACATTTGCGGGTCGTTGAAAACACTATGGATATCCATAACCTGGTAGTCTGTACGCTGTGCTCCTGCTACCCCTGGACGATGCTGGGTTTGCCACCAGTGTGGTACAAATCAGCCCCCTATCGGGCACGCGCGGTTTCTGAACCGCGCCAGGTGCTAAAAGAGTTTGGCACTGAGTTGCCAGATCAAACCCGAATTCGTGTTTGGGATTCAACCTCAGAAATCCGCTATCTGGTGCTACCACTACGTCCGGCAGACACGGAAGATTGGAGCGAGCAGCAATTGCAGCCTTTAGTCTCACGCAATTCAATGATCGGAGTAGAGAAGGCTCGTACTGCTGATGCTATGGCTTCCATATTGGCTACAAAGGAATCTGGCTTGTGAAGGGAATTCACGATCTTGGCGGGCACCATGGATATGGTGCGATCTGCCTATTAGCCACATCTCTTGTCAGGACGTAGATCAGCGTAGGCGCGCTCGGGATCGCTTCTTTCATACAG
>JAPORB010000234.1 GCA_026710425.1 Gammaproteobacteria bacterium | reverse complement strand
CAACGGCCAGCGCCGCAGTTCGGATTCGCAGGTTGTTCATGGGCTTCTCCCCTAGTACTTAGTGAATGTGGGCGCAACTATATCACTATAACCGGCAGCTAATCGCAAAGCTCAAAAGAGATGGAATCCGGTGATTCGTCAACCAATGTATATGATCCCCTAAAGATAAAGGTAATCACCCGGTGCCAATTACTTTTGGCTTTTCAAATATCGGACCAGTTAAAAGTGCTGAACTGAAGTTAGGTGACCTGACTATCATTGGTGGGCAAAATAATATCGGTAAGTCGTATCTTGTTTATATATTATATGGTTTTCTCAAAATATGGGATAGATTACCAATAAAAAACTATTAAATTCGGAGGTTATTGATTCGAGTTTAGTTCTGAGGACAACGTGGTGCTTGCGTAATTGAATTCATATGAATTTTCATTCTATAGCACTATTAATATGACTTGTTTTTTTGTTAGTTAGTGTCTGAATGAAAACTCACATCAGAGCTTAACTCTTTGAAAATTAAGCATAATTTGAAAGGGCCCCAACACGAAGATTTAGCGGTTTTACACAGGTGTAATCAAAATGTACTTGCTCTACCCAAAATTGTACCAATCTTCAAGTTTTAGAATATCAATTATTTCTTTTAGTTTCAGTAGGATAGCATCGAGAATTGAGTTTTGTTCCAGACACTAGTTACACCTAAAATCGCCTAATATTTTCCAGATAGCTGTAGCCGCGAAAAGTAATGCTGGCAAATATTTTCTTATCCAATGTTACTTTCTGCTTTATATAGCCCTGTTCTTCCAGTGCATTGGTATAAAAAATTATTTCATTCAAATCTTTAAACCCGCATTGCGTCGTCAGTCGTGTTATATCCTGATCTGAAAAATTTACCACTTGTCCATGGCTTTCAGTTAAGCTTTCGAATTGCTTTAGCAGAGTATCCAGCTTTTGCTGAATGGATCCACTGACTTGATTTGGTGTTTTGCGCTTGATAATTGCCTTGAATGTATTACAATCCCTGTCATCAATAAGCTCAATATCAGGATAGGCATTCAAGGCGCGACTGATCCCTGAGCCGATGCCTCTATAAGGCAGCGTTTTTGATGCCAATGAAGCCAATGTTGGATTACGGATATTTGAGATCCCCATTTTTATATTTTCAATTGTCAGATTATTTGGCAAATGACCAGGACTGATTATTTCAACACGATCTGAGAATATCAACACCTTTATGGGTGCTGATACCAAATAATCTCGATGAATCAGTGCATTGGCGACCAATTCTTCAGTTACGATTCCGGGAATTTCAGGTTCTCCAAGCGAATTTACACTTTGGCCGTTTTGAATATGCCGGATATTTGACGAAACAAACCTGACTGTCTCCCGAAAGACATCGGCCAGCTTTCCGCCAATATCCCGATTGTCACTGTATCGCACCTCATGTATAACCTCACCGGGAAACGCTACAGCTTTTACAATAAATACCGGCAAATGAATCTCTGGGCGCCTGGCAAATATCAATGTGCCGCAAACAGTCAATTGACCTTTCCTGGTCAATTTCATGTTCTCAAGCAATTGAGCAAATGACGCCTCATTGCCTGCAAGCGGCACTTTATACTCATTCATCACAAAGGTGTCGAAATACTCCCGGTCAATATCCTCTGCAGAAGAATCAAGAACCAGTACCAGATCTCCCTGAACTAGTGAGGAGTCCTGAAATATTCTCTGTAATTCTTCACGTGAGGTGACTTTTCGCTTGTCTGCGCCGCTCTTTACCCAGACAGAGCCCTTGTCATCCATATATGGCTTGTTTATGCCCTGTGCCACTTGAACTGCGATAACTAATCCTTCTGGAAATTCGAAATTCTCTGAAACAGGGTTGATAGCGGGTCGAATATTATTGGTTGCAGCATTCGAGACCAGTTGATTAATACGATCTACATTCCCTATATCTAAACCAGATATTGATCCGTCCTTATCATTGACACCGACAAGAATCATTCCACCGGCACCATTGGCCAATGCCGCCATTTCATTTGCCAAAGAAGATGCTTGCTTAATATCAGACTTAAATTGATGCTTGCTGTCTTCGCCCCGAGCAATGATCTTCCGTATTTCTTCAGCGTCCATATCCAGCATTCCTCTGTTCACTACTTTTTAAGTCCATTGAACAATATTAGTGTCTGGGATAAAACTCTCAGTTTTGGCCGGAAATTTTCTCTAAAATACTGGAACAATAGTTATAATATTAGTATAAATATATTATAGATTTGTTTTAAATAAATTATACAACCAAAATCCATAAATATATGCTGCCTTTGACCGTCCATCCATAGCAATTCCCCTAGCTACTTTTGATAGCCTGATCAAGGTGGCCTTCGGATGATGGCCGCCAGGTCATGCAGCGAGTTTTAGTCGCTTCCGCCGCCTGCGTTCACGCTCGCGCTTACGCAGTAGATCGCCCAGGCGATGCATGTTAGATGCCAGTATCGACAGTACTACTGTATTGGCAAAACTCTCCGCACCATAGTTGCGTGTGCGATCCAGACCACGATGATCCAGCGCATTGATTGCAGATTCCACTACCGGATGCTGACAACGAGCCTCAACAAAATCCTCCTCAGACTCGCGTTCACGAACGGCCTTGCTCAACCGCCCTTTCCGAGGCAACGCATTCAAATCCAACAACTCATCCAATCGTTTACGGTTAGCCTGGCTATGGAAGCCCCGATCAAAACTGCAAAATCGCAGACTCGAATACTTTGGTTGTGCTTCCTCTGTAATCGATACAGCGACATCTACATCTTGTTCGGTAAACATAACCTTGTGATGCAAAATAAACTGATACTGATCTTCAATCAAGAACACCGGCACACCTAACTCCACAGGTTTACCTGCTTTGCCTTTGGCACACCAGCGAGTATGTGGTTCAAAAATCGAGAATACTTTTTCTTACTATGGAATTATCTCCTCTTTCAGCAAACGCCGATCCACCTGATCAATAAACTTTAACGCATAAGCCTTGTATTCCAACAATTTGTCCGAAACGGTGATTCCCTTAGCTTCTTCTCCGCGCTCAGCTCCTCCATGCTATTTTCAATACGAATAAGCAGGTCACGGCAACGCACCAGATACACTTCAACTTTCTCATCGATGCTCCTGGTTTTTGTGCAAACATTGTTATACAAATTCCTTACGCCGTTACTAATATGTTCACTCTAACGTCAGCCTTAACCCCTCCCCCTTCATTTTTGACAGCCGTGCCACATCCCTAATCAAGCACCGCATCGTATCCCAGAGCAATCTTACATCCGTCGGATAATGGACACCAGTCTCCACCACAAAAGATTCGCACCGCTGAGTCCCTCGCCGCCCTGTGCAATCGGTCATAGTCGCAACCCAAGCCTTGCTTCAATACCACCAACACTAGGATGCGCCATAAATCCAACCCAAGACGACCTGTATTATGGTCTGTTCCTGGGCAGAAGTACTTCTCCAGCATCTCAAACAGCTTTTCATTCTACTCAGTGTAAAGATATTGCAATCCACGCAACACCGCAGGAGTGTCATCGCGGCACTCCAAATCCAAATCAATGTCAGCAATCGCTTGCTGGCCGGGTTTAAGTTGCTTGTCTTGTACCTTTACACATAATAGTTTTACCCCGAAGATTTGCCCAAAATGGACACGAATTGGGATATTCTACTCAACTGAAGCAAAATCGGAGGATCTTCGTAGGCGAAAAACCGATTTTTGGTTGATTTATCATCTGTTTGCACGTTTAAAGCCAGACATCAACTAGTAGATCCATTACTTTTTTTGGACCACTGGTTCAAAAGCATGAACACATGAGCGTTGACATACTTAATTTCACCATCGCTCCCGAATGCCAGCGCAAAATGATGGATACGCTGCAAAAGCAGAAGTAAACCTGAGCGGCCAATTAAAGTTCTCGTTCCCATTGACCATCTGGTTAGTTCCGCTAGCTTATCGGGAACCAAAAGAGATCCCGCTGCAAGACCATTCAGTAGCGCAGTCCAGCAATGCTTATCCTTAAACCATCCTGTAGGGTCATAAATCGTTTCTGCAGAGAACACCTGCAACTCAATCACTGGTGCCATTCCCTCAGCGTGAAGATCAAGTTGCACCCCAAAGGTCATGCCAGCCAAGGCACCGAGTGCGTCAAGTCGCTGCAGCGTAGCGGCTACTAATGCGCTCTTTCCCGTCCAGCCAACCCGATCCAGAAAAGCCACTACATCAGCTACCGAGGACAGACCAAGCATAACCAAGCGAGTTACCCGCAGCCTTTGTTGCGGGAAGACTCCGATAACACCAACCCGAGTACCTGCATCCAATGCAAGCCAGGCATGCTCCAGTTGCTGATGCTCAGCTGCATTCAAGGTCTGACCAGCTGCGTCTGCCAGGGCGTGCAAAGCAATGCCAAAATTTTGATGCCCTTCGTCAGAACCGTTTGCTGCCAGCATTGTCTGTTCTGGATAAAGCAAGAGTCCCTGCTTTGCGGGCTGTCCTGCGGGAATTTCATACTGCAATAACACACGATTGCCGACAATGCGCTTCAGGGATGATTGCTCGCTGCCAATCTGGCGCAATAGCGGAACAACTCCCGCTGTTGACACCAAGTCCATATCTTCAAAAATTTGAGCCGAGCGAGTCCCACTTAGCACCGAAACATCAAGCAGCAGGCCTGGTGGTGAGTTATCTATGGGAAATCCAATCCATAATGGAAAACCAGCAAGCGTTGGCGGCAGCCCACTAGCCAGTTTGATCAAACGCTGGTATTCACCCCGACTAAACAGCAAAGGATGAAAAACGTCTTTCATCCGGGCCAGCAATGCACCCAGGGAAGCCCCTTCCCTTATCAGATCATCCTCATTTGCGACCCACTCCTTTACAAAATCCATGAGATGCCCTTCCTATCTTAAACGCTTAGGGATAGCATATTGCAAATTTTACAAATAGGGTCAGCTTATTTTGAGGATTTATTGCGCTGTTTTTGGAGCAGACATCATCAGAAAGAATGTATAAGCCTTGGCCTGTTCAATACTGTCCATACCGAAAACAAGCTTGATGTGGTGTATGCCACGCACCAGCATAATCGGTCCTGTCTTGCCAATCAATGTGGAAGATCCTGTGGACCATCGGGTTAGTTCTGCCAGCTTTTCTGGTAAGGCGCAGCCAAGCTCATCCATGACTTCGATAATTCCAGTCCAATGCGTTATGTCTTTCAGCCATTCCTTTTCCTGGGCGAAGAAGCTCAGCCCCAGTTGTGCACCCACACCATTGGCATTGATATCGAAATGCACGCCCATATAGGCATAAGCCTTTTGTGCCTCAAAAGGTTCTATAGTGGTAGCCACCATAGAGGAGTCTCCAGGCCAGCCCATCCGGTCAAGAAAAGTGGCAACTTCTTTCGCCCGGTGAAATGGAGTTATGGCAATCCGTATGGTTCTCTCTCGCGACGGAAAAGTCCCCAGTGCACGCAATAATTTGTCAGGGGGTAATGCGCCATACACCTGCTCGAGCTGCTGCCGCTCAGCAGCATCGGATTGCCAGTTGCCAACCTGTACCAGAGCATCATATACAGCACGCAACTCCTCGAGGTGTGCTCTTGCCCCAGCCAGAACATCATCAATCGGATACAAGAAAATCCCCGGTTCGCTGTATTCGTCGTCAGGACCAGTCTCGATATCGTATTCCAGCAACATCTTTCTGCCAACAACGCGGCGTAAAAGAGAGCGTTCGCGATCCGTTTCGTTCAGTATCCAAGCCAGTCTTGCTACGGTAGGATCGTCGGTGCCAGTGCAGTTGTTGTCCTGATAAATTGCAGCCGTGCGGCTGTCACCCACCAACGAAAGACCCAAATCTGCTCTCGGCTCGCTATTCTGCAATGGAAATTCGAATCCGAATGGGAAAGCCGCATAGGTCGGTGGCACTTCATCGGCTCGGGCCAACATCCGCTCCCATGCTGCTCCATCAAGCATACGCTTGGACACATGGGATCTGATCTGCCGCAGCAGCTGCCCCATGGAACCCGCCACATGCAGCAGACATTCTTCGGTCCAAGCCCAGTCTTCTTTCATATTGCTAAAATTCCTTTCTCCCTGCCATCAACCAATGACCGGGGCGGGATTGAGCTCGGCCTCATTAAGTGGGGTTTTACGCCATCCCATTGTTACGGGAACCTCAAACAAACGCCCTGGGGCAAAGCGTTCCCAGAAGTGGCGCATGCCTGGCACGATGACCCGTGCCACCGGCAGTCCAATATCTGGTCGTGTTTGGTCCAGTACCATAAATTCCATGCCCTTTGCCTCGACCCGAGCACGGCAGTGCTCTACATCTTCACGCAAATCCACCGAGTCGGGGACAGTGTAGTGAGATTTGCCGCGAAGGGGGATGTCCGTTGCAGCGGCCAAATAGGGATGTCCTGCCAGCGTCGCATTACGCCACCAATCCAGGCATTGTGGATCGTCCACGCTGTAGCCGGCACCTCCGGGGCCTGTACCCTGTACCCAGTTCAAAAACTGATTCATTTCGCACACGGCACGCAGTGCCGCAATATGCGGGTCAGTGTGGGTACCCACGCCATAGATAATGTCTTCCGCCGACTTATCGGTGCGACGCGACAGTGCAACCAAGGTGGGAATATTGAAATCGCTGGTCACATCAAGCAGCCAAAGTTCACGCTTTAGGCCATGGTAGTACTCTCTGGCATTGCTGAGGTAACCGTCATTAAAACTGTCCAGATCAACCCCTGGCATGTTCAAGCGGTTGTACCACCAAACAGCAAAGGCATCTCGCTCTACCAATTCAAAGAAACCCTGCAGGATAGCTTCTTCTAAAGTATTACCAGCGGCGCAGCCATTGGAGTCTGCAACAAAATCAGTCTCACCCCGGGGATCAATAGACTTTCCAAAATAAAGCAGTGAGGTGGGGATATAACGATGTTGTTCTGCGGTCAGCGACCATACGGGAGTCCAGTCGACTTCCGCCTCCGGGTCCAGTCGTGGCGGTACCACGTTATAGGGATGGCCGCCATCATTGATCTGTGCTGCATTATCAAGTTGCTCTTCACTAAAAAGCTGTATCTGGTTGGGCTGAATCGCCTCACCGCTGGCGAAATCTCGAAATCTTTTGCGTAGGCGAATCTCATCGCCATGAAAGGCTCCGGAATAGCGTTCCAATGCCTCGCATAGTGCGCTAGCTTCGGATTGCAGCGGGGTGCTGCCCTTTCCCGCACTTTTAGTGCGCAAACTCAGCCGAAGCACGCTCAGCGCGCGATTTTTCAAAGCAATATTGCTACCAGCCCAGTGCACATGCAACCAAGGGTCAGCATTGTCGGTGGTGCGTTTCAGCCAGGTCACCACCCCGCTGATAGGATCTACCAAATGTGAGTACTTAGCCAGAGTTGCTTTGGGAGAAACTGAACGCAGGCCACCGCTGTTGCGAATCTTGTTTGGACTTGACTGCAATTGTACCGGTAGCGGCTGTCGGTCAGGAAGGAACAGATTTTCATCGCCACAGGCGATGCATTGCGGTCGTCGCATCACTCGATGATGTCTAACCTTGAGGTTGTCTGTGTCTAGGGAGATCGCTGCGTTATGAAGTGATGCGTTTTTGCCCAGCAGCAGCCACTTTGCAATCTCAACTGCTGCCAGGCTGCAGATTAATTCCGCTACGGCGGGCTCAATCGCCCTGGGTGCTACGGTATTGTTATCACCAGTAAGGTTGCGCAGAAAATTGTGAACTTCCTGATGACCTTGCAACCGATAAGCAAGACAGCACCAGCATGCTCCCTGTTCTGCAGGTCGGAATACAGGACCAAACAGCGGTTGCAAACCGCCTGGTCGAATCAACATCCATGGCATACCTGATTCGATATGGCGGCGGTTGACTGATTCTAGGTGCTCATCCAGATAGTCGTTGCAAAACACCACGGCAAGAGCCGGGGTTTCCATTTCAGGTTTAATCCCACCAACGCTTTCTTCGTCCAACACGGTTATGCCCATGCCTTGCAATTGAGTAACCAGGCTGGTCAGGCTGATGACATCGCCTGAAACAGTCACGCTTGCCGCAGACAGTCGCTCTTCAGCCCAGCAAGGAGTGGCACCGAGGGCTGTCCAGAATGCTGCCCTCCCGTCTACCATTTGGTAGTCGCCCGAAACCACGTATCCCCGGGCAGTTAGGGAAGTTAGTGCTTTGCTAACCTCGGCCTCTGAATACTCGTCACTCAACGAATCAATGATGTTACTGCGTGTCTGGCAGCCATCAAGCAAGGGCAGTAAACTGGAATAGATTTTTCCGTGAAGCAAAGTATTGAAGGATTCCGAAACCAGGAACACTTGCTGGTCATCGATTGCATGGCATTGAAAATGCGGTGCCAGCTTGGGTCTGGCGATCAGACCAGTATCAGCGGCAGTCTTACCGGGCATTCCGGAAACAGGTGGCATGGGCAGAAGTGTCTCGATTGCGGTCCAAGCTAGCGGAGGCGGTCAACGCTGATGGTATCGCCCGGGCGAAAGAGAACAATCTGCCAATACTGACAGATACCAAGACGGACAACGATCACGAAGCTCTGAAAATAGCAGGTTCTCAAACTAAAAATGTTAATCATGGTGGATTTTGCCAAAATCATCTAGGGTGAGTATATTTTATTATGCCAGTTGGTGAAACTACTGTGCGATCGTTTCGTTAAACAAAAAAATTCGTCAAGTCGTTATAGCCCTAACATCCAACCATTTAATCCTCACCCATGGGCAGTGGTTTGAAAGCAAAAACCTTGCACAGATATTATTCCCAATGGACTTGCGTATCCCAAAAGTGGTTCCAATGATGCTAATGTCCGCAGCGGCCAGCAGTTCCTCAGGTCATTCTTCGAAGCGTTACTTAGTTATGGAATCTCTTCAACCCAATTTGTATCCATGATATTGGTGACATTGCTTGCTGTCTGGAGAATCAGGGCGTTAAGGGCGGTTAAATTTTCAACCTCACCAACTCCAGCGACAATGGCTTCGGCTTCTTTAGACATTGTTACGGTTGGAGAGTCTGCATTGGCCACCAGCCGCAGGATGCCACTTAAATTTCGCCACAGCCTGGCGGCCTCGTCCAAGCCTTGCGCTATGCTAGCAGAGATTAAGCTGTGCCCTCCCGCCACTGCAAATATTGAAACCGTATCTTCAGTCAACAGCTCTGGTACCTTTGCAGCATAAGTGAATTGCACCAGGCGTGCGGCGCGTTCTACATCGCCCAATCCACCCCGACAGTCTTCTATGGTAGATAACTCCGGCTTACTAGTGTCGGGAGAAGACACGGACAGTACCTTGAGCAGCGTCTGGCGTGCTTTTGCACTGGTCAGGATTTCCGAGCGGGCTGCATCAAAACGGACCGCAATGTCGTCAGTACCAGAAGTAAAAACTCGCCGTGCCCGAACTAGATCCAGTAATTGATCGGCGGAGGCCATCGCGCGTTGACATTCCATGAACTCTTCAAGAGATCGACTGTTGCGCCATTGACGGTTTGGCAGTGCTGGAACAAACAATAGATTGTCATTTGACAAACTGCTCAGTGCTTGAGAGCTACAGGCCAGAAAGGTATCCCGAATTTTATCTGCCAGACCGCCTTGATGGACAAACAACACATCAAGTTCGGCACCAGGCAGGAACATGCCATCAGCCACCCCTCCGAGGAGCAAAGCCACCATACCTCCATTATGAAACCGACCAGTGGTGTGCTGTTCCACTGCCGAAAGGACGGCGGTGACCGAAGCCTCTGCTATATTGGCTAGGGCTGTACCCGCTTCTAGCGGAGTAAGATTGCCACGCATTACATGTACAGTGATTTGGAACACCTTGTCGTTGGACCAACTACGTACGACTTCTACAGTCTCGCCCACATTCTGCGCCGGAATATAGCCAATACGCTCAAGCATTTCGTCAACATCCAGCTCTCGTGTCCAGTAGAGACGAGTCAAGCCGCGCCGGGCCAAGGTTTCGGAATCCGCATCGGGACCAAAACCACTCGGTAAATCAAGGTCGGTGAACTCCCGGCTCGACAGACCATCAAGTAACTCTGGACTGCGATTTATCCACGGTGCAAAGCTGGGTGCCAGGCAGTAAATTTCAGCGATGGCTTCGAATGCCTGCGGACGCTGTCGATAGGCCAGACTGTCATAGGCGCGCCAATCGTTGATTTCAGGATAGAAACGTTCCCGCCATTGATCCACCAGTGGATCCATAATTTCAAACCAACGCTTTGGAAAAAGCAGAAGGTTGCCCATTTCAGAATAACTTCCGGGCAATTGGGGCGAATCCTCTGCCGACCAGTGGCCTAGCAGTGGATAGAGTCGAATAGCCACAAGGTGGTGATCAGCATGTCGCTGAGCGTTGTAGTACAGCCAGTTGGACAGTCGATAGGCGGAACTCCACGAATGCCGAGCCTGCACTCGCTCATAACGACCACCCGGAAGGCGAATCCGCTGCAGGCCATAATGCTGAATGTAGTCAGCCATTCTCAGTTGGATGATCCCCATTGCACAAATCAGAGCGAACACTACAATCCCCCAGCCGCCACCGATCCAGAAGGCCAAGGCATACCAGGCTGCCGTTTCGAGTACATAGCGCCAAACCGGATTACTAAAGTGCCAGGATGGCAGACGCCGCTTTTTCATGCGCCTGCGCTCAACCTGCCAAGTGTCCAGATAGCTGCGGGCTACCGATCGAGGCAGATACTCCCAGAAACTCTGGCCCTTGTGCGGAGAAAGGGAATCTGCCGGAGTACCCACATAAGCATGATGAACATAAAGATGTTCAGTAATTTCTTGAGGGAAAGAGACCGAGGCCATTAGCACTTCACCCACGCGTCGTTCCCAAGCCACTCGTCGATGCATCATGTCATGGCCGGCATTGAGTGCGAGACGGGCTATTGAGCCAAGTGCCAAAACGATCAGTATCTTTTCCCATAGGGCCAGGTGTGCAGCGGAAAAAACCTGATGCAGCGAATAAATGAGTGCAATCGGATAAAGTGCCACCCAGATCCAAACCATCAGTTTGTACCAGAACAGGCGGCTGGGATCTGCTTGACTGCCATCCATGTTACGAACATCAATACCAGACCTGGTATCAAGCTGGTCAGCTAACCACAGAAACAGAAACGGCCCTGCAAGCCACCAGCTGCCGTCCATTGCCGCTTTGATCATGAGGGGCAATATTGCGATGGGGGCACAATAAGCCAAAGCTCCAGTCAAAGACGGAATTATGGGTGAATCTCCCTTTGCGGGATTTGTATTGGGTGTGGTTGCCTGTGAGAGATCAGCATCCATCTGTCAATAGCTTCCTTTACCGATTTCGGCAAAAGGACCTTTTTCAATTATTATTAATGCTGAAACTTTAGTAATCATCATTCATCGCTAATGTTCTGTCCTCACACAAACTTCAACGGATATGTTAAATCAGTAGAAGGAACTTTTTCAGCCCTCTATCATGTACTTTACAATGAATTCCTTACCTTGGGAACTCTTTCAGAAGCGAATGACGCATGAGCGCAACCAGAAAAATAGTTATTATCGGGGCTGGTCTTGCTGGTTTGGCCGCCGCCTATGCACTTCGTGGTCGGGGTTATGCGGTCACCGTGCTCGAAACGGCAGAAGATTATGGCGGTAGAGTTCGCCAGCTGCAGATTGATGATTTCTGCATTGATCTCGGAGCAAACCTGTTTTTTGAGAGCTATGGCACTGCCCGACATCTGGCCGAAGAAGTAGGCGCACCCCTGCGGCGAACCCCTATACCTCTGCATAGCGGAATCTATCGCAACGGCCGATTTCACGGCCTTTACGGGGGCGACGGGTGGAGCAGTCTATGGAAGACTGCAAGAACGTTGCTCTCGTTTCGGCTTCTGTCTCCCTCTGGTCTGATGCAAGTCATCGGCTTTACCAACAGGCTCAAGGCTCGGCAGGATGATCTGTGCTTTGACAATCACTTGCACATGCTTGACCTCGACACAGAGCAGAGTGCTGCGGAATTTTTCGCTTCCGATAACGGCACTGAAGCACTTGACTGGTTGTTGGGCCCCGGTTTGACTGGCTATTGTTTTGCTCATCCAGAGCAGATTGGTGCGGCCTTTGCCATGGCGACCCTTTGGCACACTGGTTTGAACGGTTCTGCCTGGCCATGCGTGCCTGCAGATGGCATGGGTGCTTTTGTTGATGCGCTGGCAAGTGCCAGCGATGCAGAAATACTGCTGTCGACACCCGCAAGGCAAGTATTGTTGCAGGACGGGGCCGTATCAGCTGTCGCCACTGATGCGGGTCAAATCGAATGCGATACGGTCATCTGCGCCACAACCGCCACGACAGTGCCAGAAATTGTGGAAGCTCTGCCACGGAACATCACCGATGTTTTACGGAAGGTGACCTACTCCAAGTGCTGTCGAGTGTTCTTCGGTCTGGAAGCCAATCCATTCCCGCCAGACTGGTATGCGGTCTCTCTGCCTAGGCAGACCAAATCACTTATGGTCGGCATGAGTAATGCTGCTGTGCTGGCACCTTCAACTGCGCCAGCTGGCAAAGCACTGATTGATGGGCTTGTTATTGATAAGCAGGCAGAGGAGTTGTTTATGCTGGATGACGAACAGGTACAGACACGTGTTCTGGCTGAAATTCGCCGCTATTTCCCAGTTATCTCCGGTGCCCCCCTAATAAGTCATGTCCATCATTGGCCGCAAGCTGTCTGTCTAGCTCCTGGCGGTAGCATGAAAGCATTGCATCGCGTGCATACTGATCTTTTCAAATACATTAATGGTCTCTATCTGGCTGGCGATTACATGGGCATACCATCTTTGAATGCAGCTTTGCGCAGTGGACTTGATGCGGGAGAGCAGGTGTGCAAGCCACCTTCATAACAAAGTTTTTATCCATGGAAACAAGTTTGATGACTTCCCAGCTCCCTCTTTGCACCAGTCCTTCGTTCTTTAGACTTCGCCACACACTGCCCTTTGCAAACTTTCACCCTATGAACATACCACTAGCGATCTCCATTGCAAATTCACAATTAACGTTGGGCAATTGAAACGGGGGAAATATTAACCTGTGAGTCTTTCGGGGGAAGCACAACTGCTTCAATCTTGGCTTACTCTCAATAGCCTCAGACTACTATCATTGAGTCGCTTCCTCTCCTTTCACGGCAGAAAATGAGCTCATCTGAAGTTTTCGAGGCATTGGACTCAAAGGCAACCAAGTATCCCCCATAGGTGCCGCAACGGTTTATATAATTGCAGATTTGTTCAAGACCTTGCGCTATCACTCAATTCATTAAATTGCCTGCGTGGCGTACCTTACAATCAATGACGATGTAACGTTGTCTGCCATCGGGCAGCGGTCAGCTTATCAGAAAGTCGGTGCGACCCCTGCTGGTCGCATTCTCCTCAACCTGTAGAGACTTATCCACGAACAGGCATTTCACCCAATATGATGACGGGTGCCGAACCAACCTTTATACTTCAATCCTAACTTCAGCTAGCCCGATCCGACTTATGGTCACAATTAACGGAGAACCTCCCCTTGTATGCTTGGCGTAGTGAACTTAAGTGGTTACTGGTTGTTTTCAGTCTGACCGGGGCCGTGGGGTATTTTCTAAACATCTTGCTCCCCAGTCTACTGGTATTGACCCTGATCCTTCTGATCATAGATCTGCTGCAACTGCACAGGCTAAAGACCTGGCTGGCTAAAGACCATGGTTCGGACAAGTCAGAACCTCCGGTAAGCTTTGGTGTATGGGGTGGTGTATTCGACGGTATTTATCGCCTGCAAAAGCAGGAGCGACGAGCCAGTGCCCACCTGGAAAGTCTGCTCAACAAGGCCCAGGAATCGTCAGCAGCCTTGGAGACGGGCATAATCATGATCAATCGTTATAACAATCTGGACTGGTGGAATCGTGCTACCGAAACCATGCTTGGACTGCGTTACCCCCAGGATCGTGGTCAATCCATCACCAATTTGATTCGTGCCCCGGAGTTTGCCGAGTATTTTAACCGCGAAAGTTATGATGAACCGCTCAAGCTGAATGCGCCGGGTGAGAATGCCCGCATGCTGGAATGCCAGATAGCCCTGTTCGGCAAACATGAGCGCCTGATGATTGTGCGAGACATTACCCAACTGCACCGGTTGGAACTCATGCGCAAGGACTTCGTAGGCAATGTGTCTCATGAGCTTGGCACACCAATCACTGTAATCAAGGGATACCTGGAAGCCATCATCGACAATATGCAGGATATGGATCCAAAGTGGAAAAAACCCATTGAACAGATGCATCAGCAATCTGCCCGAATGGAAAACATTGTGCGAGACCTACTGTTACTTTCTTCCCTTGAGACCAAACATCGGCCCAAACCACAGGACTCATTTTCTTTGAGCCGATTACTGAACGATATAAACGATGATCTTATGCAGCTTTTGAAACGAAAATCTCACCACTTCAGTATTGAATGCGATCTTCTCTTGGAAATGCTTGGCGATCGAGGCGAGATTTATTCCGCCCTGTCTAATCTGGTGGTCAATGCAGTCAAATATACACCTGCGAATGGGCTGATCAATATTCAGGTGCAGCATGACGATGAAACCCTTAAAATAATGGTGGAAGACAATGGTATCGGAATTGAGCCACAACACATCTCTCGTCTGACCGAACGCTTTTACCGAGTAGATGTCAGCCGTTCTTCGGAAACCGGTGGCACCGGACTGGGGTTGGCTATCGTGAAGCATGTATTGATGCGCCATGATGCCGAACTCATTATCAGTAGTGAGATAGGCCGTGGTAGCCGCTTTATCTGCCACTTTCCTGCGACCCGATTTCGAATTGGACAACCGGTTATGGATACTCTGACCAAGTCACAGTCCCGCAAGACATCTCTTGCCCTCAATTAAATCAAGCGGGACATCTGACGTAGGCAGAATCATTCTTGCTGCGAAGGATCGCCGTCCAGCTGCTGGAGTCACTGCCCCTCAGGGCGGGAAACATGACAATATCCATGATGAGGTATTTCTGAGATCAATTCTGATCATTTCCCGAAAGTCAGGTAGCAGCTAGTGAAAACGAAACCCAAAAGTACTGAGCTGAGCATATAAGGACAATACGATCTGGAACATAGCAATTTGAAAACCACCATATATGATAACTTGTTGCTCCTCTATACCTTTTTTTGAATGCTCACCGGCCGATTGAAGTATTAGTAAGTTAGTATTTGAATGCTAACTATTATTTCCAGTAGATGATCTTCCAAGAAAGTGCGCTAGTCCAAAAACTGACAGCCGTGCGAACCGTTCAAGAAATAAACTCAATGCAGAAAGCCAGTCAGGCTTGCCCCTGAGGTGCCCGAATAATAAAATCCAGATTAATATAAATTGCTGGCCTTTGGTAGCTTACGCTGCAAACATAGCATTGTAATTCAAATTACATTGCTATCACTTTTTGACACAAGATTAACCCGATGGCCAAAGACCAG
>JAPORB010000096.1 GCA_026710425.1 Gammaproteobacteria bacterium | reverse complement strand
TGACCGATCGCCTGGGTATTGGCAACAAAACCATTCCTCCTCTGCCTGATATTATTGCCGAAAGAGCGGCTGTTGCCACGGGTTATTGAGAAGTTACACAGAATCAGCAATTGGTGACCATACAACTCCAACATCGGGTGCAATCAGAACCGCTAGGCGGAGACCTGTTAGACTTTGGACGTTTGTATTCCCATTGTGAAGAAATTTTATGCTACCTATCTCACCGTAACCACGGAGCTCATTTTTATGGTCAAGGTCTATCACTACATGATTGCAATGCCCGGTTCGTTTTCCAGCTTCGGATATTTTCAAAGCAATACACTTTGAGATTGCTGGCCCCAGATACAGGATTCTTCCTCTTGCCTTATCTACCCAGTAAGCCAGTTGTTCTTCATCGACTTTACATGTACGCATCTCTTCTCCCTACAAGATTCCTAGCACACCTAACTTCCTAAAGTTTTGGTAGTTCTATACTACATAAGGCATTTGCGCTGTGGCCAAAATAGGACTAATTCCCTTTAAGTTGTGTTCAATTTTTCACTCCCTCAATGCAATCAGTCAAAATTCGGTTGAAAGATTCTACCTGAAGACGATTTTTCGGCCATTTTAGCTTGAGATGGAATTTCATCAAAAACGAAGAATATGACGAAAAGCAGGCCATAATGACCGTTTTTGGGGTAAAGTTCTTTTGTGGATGCCCCTTCCTTGGCCCATATAAACCAAGGGCTGTAAAACAACGTGGCTGCCTCTATATAGTCAACTCATTCCACTAGATTTGTCCTGAAGCATAATGCTCCTAAGCATCTGAAATATTTTGTTTTATAAACTACAACCAGCAAAAGCCTGGTTATGGCGTAAAATCCCTCTATTGATTAACAGGGTGGAAAGTTTATGCCTGAAAGCTACCATAACCAGACCTCTGGCAAAAGGTCAGTGATTTACACCTTAAAGAAAAGTAGCAAGTACCTACAAGATTTTCGAAGTATCTTGGTTAATTGCTGAGTATTCCCATTATGTGAGATTGAACAAAATAGCAGTAGATCTGGCTACCGGCATCAACAGGCCAATTCTGATAGGACGATTTCGCTCAACCACCACGTTATAGTGGGCTATATGTTACACAGCAAAGCTGAGTCGGCAGTCTCTTGAATGATCGATTTACAAAATCAACACACTGCTAGCCAATTACCTGATCAAACGCTACCCGTACTGAGTTACGGCAGAAAAACCAATTCTAATCAAGCTAAAAGTTATAGCGAAAATCTACACCGTAGCCACGCAATGCCGAAGGATGAATAAAACTGCCACCGAATTCCGGTGCGGGAATAATTTCCTGCAGATACTGCTCATCGGTCAGATTTCGACCCCAGGCTGTTAAGGCCCAACGCTCGGTCTCCACTCCGATCCGCAAATCTAACAGATCAAAAGCATCACGGGCTGACTGGGAAAAATCCTGGTTAAATCCTGGGCCGAAAAATGCATTCCAGATGGTCGGTGTCTGCTCACCTTGGAGCGTGTGAAACCACATCTCTCCGGTATAGGTCCAGTCCAGCCGACTTACCAACCGTAAGTCGCCACCGAGTGGAAACACCAGTTCCGCACCAAGGTTGCCCGTAAGCTCTGGAGTCTGCGGCACATCATTACCCACGGACAAGGGACGATTGCGGTTGACTTCAATTTCTGATTCCATCAAACCAAGGCCGCCATAAAGCGAAAGATAGTCAGTCGCAAGTAGAGTGAAATCTGCTTCCAAACCCTGAATATACAACTGATCAATGGTTGTAACAGTCCTCAGAATACCAAACGGGCCGGCAAAGAATTCGAAGAACTGGTTATTTTCAATATCGGTTCGAAAACCAGCAAGATTCAGACGCAGTCGCCGTTGCATCCACTCGGACTTGAGGCCAACTTCATATGCCCTGGACACTTCCTTATCATACTCATCCGTAACACTGATGCCAGCACCTACAGCCTCGCCAGGCCCGCCAAACCCTGCATTAAACCAGAAATTAGTCAGGTCCTCAGTGCCAATGGCATTGAATCCCCCACTGCGGAAACCCACACCAAAGCTGGCATACACAGTCATGTCATCCGTAGGTAGCCAGCTCCAAGTCAGCTTAGGCTGAAATTGATGAAAATTTCGATCACGATCGGGAATTCCTGCTGGATTGCTGGCAAAAGCCGGATTAATCGGCATTGGCGCAAAAGTTACAGAATCAAGAAGATTTACGTTTTGTCCAGAGCTGGACACATTCGGCACCCGGTTAGATACTTCCCGCTCCTCCCGGTCATATCGCAAGGCAAAGAACACCTCCATATTGTCATCAATATCAAATTCAACCTGACCGTAACCGGCAAAGACCGAGGTAAAATAGTCGTCCCAAAACAACAGATCGGTTGGGTTGGGTCCAGTCGGGTCCACATAGGGCTGGCGCAGATAACCCTGCCCTTGGTCAGCTCCATAAGATACTAGTGTCTCGCGCTCAATGTCGGCGAAGTACACCCCTGCGATCCAGCGTACTGCCTGATTCTCGTCCGACACCAGTCTTGCATCAATACTGAAGTCTTGCTGGTTGCGCTCTTGATACTGATAACCATCACAAGTCAGTGGCGTGTAAGGACCATACACACCCATAAAATCCTGCCCTGGAGGCAACACTCCAAAAGGATTGAAGGGCTCGCCAAAGAGATCCGTTCGGGTAAAGCTGTTGAGTTCCCCGCGACCAGCCTGGCAGGCAGGTGTGACTTCGTATCCATAAAATGAGGCGGCAGTTCCATCACTCAGTAGGTACTCCTGCAGATCGTTATAGGCAATATTGGCAATCAGATCGGCAAAGCCAAGATTCCAATCTGCCTTCAAAGTCAAATCCAGTGTCTCCTGATCATTTTCGCCAGGTGTGTTGAAGGCGAAGCGCAAGTCAGCTGAATTCGGGTCCTGGAAGTAATTGGGGGCACCGAAAGTACTTACAAAGGCCGGGATAGCAAAGGTGGCATTGAAGTTAATAGCACCACCAGAGACTTCGGAATAACCACCGCGAAAATCCAGAGTTAAATCATCATTGACTATCCACTTCAGACGACTACGAATACTGGTATCCTCCAGATAATCAACCGCATCATCCTCGTTGGTAAAAATATTCTTATAGAAACCATCTGTGCGGCGGGTACTCACAGCCAGTCGGCCAAACAGAGTGTCCTCAACCAAAGGCCCACTAATGGTGGCATTTGCACGAAAAGTGCCCACGTTTCCAACAGTAGTGCTGACCCGGCCCTCAAATTCATTGCTTGGTTCTTTGGTGGTTACCAAGATGGCACCAGCCACAGCATTGCGACCATATAAGGCCCCTTGGGGTCCCTTGAGAACTTCAATTTGCTGAACATCAAAAAGCTCCTCGTTGAAGCTGTTCGGATTGGTACTTAGTACCCCGTCAACCACATAGGCAAAGGTGGATTCGGCATCACGAGTTGAAATGATGCCGCGAATACCTAGCTGAGTATCACCTACATTTGCCGTATCCACCAAAGTGACATTGGGAAGTAACCCCACATAGTCAGCAGCCCGCTCAATGCCTGCTCTGGCTATGGTTTCCTCATTGATTGCAGAGATGGCGATAGGGACCTCCTGCAGATTTTCTTGGCGTGTACGGGCAGTGACCAGAATCTCTTCAATGGCCAGTGTGCTTTGCTGAGCCAGTACCTGCTGAGAGCAAGGTAGCAACACAAGTAATGCCAGTGCATGTGCCAGTGGACTTTTGCGATAATTCATTGTTTGACTCCTATCCTCTTGATTGAATTGATCTGGAAACTGTGGTGTATCTTGTGCGCTGTGAAACCAGTGACTCTTTCCATCTCATTTCCCTGAGGCGTCGCCACAAGGTGGTAGCACTAATGCCTAGTTGCCGACTGACGACCGACTTGTCACCGCCATGGCGCAGCATTGCTTCCTCTATAGCCCGGTGTTCCTGCTGTTTCAAGACACTTAGTCCCTGATATTGCGGGTTTTCATCTGCATAGAGTTCCGGCAATACTTCAACCACGGTTTGCTTTTCAATACCGGCACCACCGACCAAATTTACGACTAGACGTTCGCAAAAGTTTTGCAACTCGCGCACATTACCCGGCCATCGGTATTGGTGAAAGTCGAACTCCAGTAGTGAATAAAGTGCTGCACAGTCCACCGACGTGCCATACTCAACCCCATAGGCGGCCAGATAGTGCTGTGCGATGGCACTGATATCCTCGGGCCGGTCACGCAGGGTCGGCACACTAAGATTGAATACATTCAGTCGGTAGTACAGGTCATCCCGAAACTCACCACACTCCACAGCACCCGACAAATCCGCATTGGTGGCCGCAATTAGCTTGAAATCCAGATCTATTTCCCGGTTACTGCCCACTGGTCGTACCCGGCGTTCCTGCAGCACCCTCAACAGTTTTACTTGATGTGCCAGTGGCATTTCACCCACCTCATCAAGAAATAAAATCCCACCGTTGGCCTGTTCCACCAGTCCTACTCGACCACCCCGACGAGAACTAGTGAAGGCACCATCCACATAACCGAACAATTCACTTTCAAACAGTTCGGCCGGGATACTGCCGCAATTCACAGAGACCAGAGCACCCTGACAATAATCTGAAGACTGATGTATTTCCCGCGCGATATGCTCCTTTCCCGTACCACTCTCGCCCTGTAGCAGAACAGGTGCTCGGCCACGGGCATAAATCCTAGCCAATTCGGCGATACGCGACATCTGGGGAGACTGAGTTATGAAGGGTCTGGGATCGCTATGCCCTTCGCGCGATGTGCTGCGGGCTTTGCTAAGTGCCTCTTCAAGCATGCATCGAACTGACTGCTTACTATAGAGCAGTACCGTGTCAATCCCCTTGCGCTCAGCCAGATGGCAGATGTAGCTGGGACCTACCACCACATCAACTTCATTATTGGCGGACAGTGCCAGCAGTTTTTCCGCCGCTTCGTCAGTTGTGCTATATTGCTCACATAGCAACGAACCATTGATCATGATCCTTAACGACTTAAACAATCGTTCCAGATTTTCACTCTGCCCTGCATAAGTGAACACTGCAAGCCGGCGACCGATGCGATTGGCCCGAGCCACCGCATCTACCAAGTCCGTCTCCGTGACCGGCTGGGTAATGACTGGCAGTTTCAGGGTTTTCTGCAGATAAACAGCATTGGCACCAGCACTGGCCACTACATCAGGTCTGTGCTCCCGTATCAAGGCATGATAATCCACGCTGCCCGAAGCCACCGACTCCACCAGTTGTATGTCGGCCTGTACCTCATACTCGGGCATTACCGCCGTGACCAGTTCGCTAAACTTGCGATAGCCCACAAGCAATATGCGTGCACGCTGGGTCATGCCACTTTTCCCCCCTGCGATGGGGCCAGTGTCTGCGATTGAGAAATCTCTGCCAACATGGCCAGCCGGGACAGGGTACAGTCTAGACTCACCACCTCGGCATACTTGGCGTGCATATCATGCAGATTGGCAAGATGCGCTTTCTGATTACGATCACCAACACTCTCTCTGGGTACCCACACTGGGTAATTGTGCTGCAGACCGTCCACCACCGTGGCACGAACGCAGCCACTAGTGGTAAGCCCGCAAACAATCAAACTATCGCAATGTTGCTGCCGGAGCCAAGCATCCAAATCAGTACCAAAAAAAGCACTGGCAAACTGCTTGGTCAGTACTTTTTCCTCTGGCTGTGGTGTCAGCCTAGAGTCCACTTCAGTCCCATACGCGCCTTCGGCTAGCGTGTTGAGAGCTGGCAGTCGCGCCCGAAATACGGAGGCTTGGGCCGAATCCGTGTATACCACTTTAGTAAAGCAGACAGGCAGTCGTAGCTGCCGCATGGAATCAAGCAGTTCAGCCGAAGCACTGATCACGGAGTTACTAGGACCACCCAGAGGATGATTAGTGTCAGTGAATGCATTAATCAAGTCCACCAGCAACAGTGCCGGTCTCGGTCCCAGTGGTTGTGACCGTCGCTCCAGATCGGGCATGAATCAAGCAGCCTGTTGCGTTGGAAATCGCGGCGTGACCGGCGGCGGCAGGAAAGTTTCCTCTTCGCAGCGGGACTTGATCTCATCAATACTGCCACCGAGATTAAACAGCGGTATGTCTTCACCGCGCTCATGGCGCAGCTTTTTACGCAGAGACTCTGTTGCCGCAGTATCCACCTTGCCATCCCCGTCAAGCACCACACCATAACGTTTGGCACCTTCTGTACTTACCAGTCGGCGTCGCACATCCTGACGAACCAGTTCTGGATCACGGGCAAAGGGATCACCCCAGCCACCACCACCCCAAGTATTGTAGTACAATAGATCCCCTACCCTGACCTTGATTCCTTCCACTTTGGCCGGCAGCCATTGCTCACTACCATCGGTACGGACCAATTTTTTGGTGGAGCGACGACCTGTTTCGCCACCAAGCACGCCCCAAGGGTGAGTAAGCCAGCGCTCATCATGAATACCAATCTCTCCGTCAGCAAGAAAACGGTAAGCCACCGACAATCCGTTGCCACCACGATGCAAACCGGCACCTCCAGAATCACAAATAGTCTCATAGCGCTCTATACGCAGCGGAAAATAAGATTCGATAAACTCATTGGGTACATTAGTAAAACCCGGCCACAGTGAATGACCATCTGGACCATCGCCCACCGGGCGACCGGGAACTCCGCCAAAGCCTATCTGAAACAACTGGAACCACTCTCCTCCCTTGCCCGAACGGTGGTCATAACCGGAGTAGAATAGGTGTGGGGAGTCGGAAAAGCCCGCCGCATTGAGCATTTGCTCAGGAGCTCCCATGCCCAGCAAGGCCCCTAGCAAGTCAAAGATTCGGCCCAGTGCGTGAGTACGTCCTGACAGAGCTGCCGGAAACTTTGGTTTGAGCAGAGTACCCTCGGGGATGCGCACATCGACCAGATCATAAAACCCGTCATTGAAAACAATTTGCGGATCCACAACGTTGATGGTGAAGGAACCGAAGAACATCTTGAACATGTCTTCATTGAGGTAGAAATTAACAGAACTCTGAGCCTGAGGATCGGTTCCGTCAAAATCGAAAATGGCCGTAGAGCCTTCGCGCCACAAACGGCACTTGATCCGATAGGGTCCGTTGCCCATACCGTCATCACAGAGATAGTCTTCAAATTCTCGCGGTTCTTCTGGAATGAAAAGTTCAATAATATGCTTCATCGCATCATAATTGCGCTTGAGCATGACTTCCATGGTTGATACGAGTACATCATCACCAAATCGCTCTGCCAGTTCCACACAACGTTTAGCGGCGGTGTTACAGGCGGCCACCAAGGCATTGAGATCAAAACGGTTCCACTGTGGTGTGCGTACATTGTGCAAAATCAGCTCAAGCAAATCGCTCTGCAGTACACCTTTCTTATACAGTTTGGTGGGAGGAATGCGGATACCTTCCTGATAGATTGTGGTAGCCTCAATGGGAATGGAACCAGGCACCATACCGCCGTTATCCGACATATGACCAAACATGGCCGACCAGGCGATATGTCGGCCATCCTTGAATATCGGCACCAGCACTACCCAATCCGGCAGATGGGATACCGCCGCATTACATAAATAAGGGTCATTGGTAAGAATCAGATCCCCTTCTTCGATTTCTTCGTCATAGGCCCTTAGGAAAGGTGCAATAAAAGAACCAAATTGACCGACAACCATTTTGCCTTCACGATTTGCAATCATGGGGAAGCAGTCTCCCTGTTCGCGAATCCCCGGACTCATAGCCGTGCGGAACAGCACGGTATCCATTTCTTCCCGGGCATTGCGCAGAGCGTTTTCAATGATGTCGACTGTGACGCCATCCACCTCAACCTCAGTGAGAGGTTCCTGGTTAGTCTGAATAATGGTTGCAGTCATGGTCGTTTACTCCTCAGGGTTGACAGGGTTAATTAACAGATTGCCCATGCGGTCCACCACCGCACTGAAACCAGGAAGCACCACCGTGGTGGAATCCATTTCCAATACGATGGCCGGGCCCTCCAGCGTGTGGCCGCATTGCAGTTGGTCACGATTATAGACTGGGGCATCATGCCAGGCCGCTTCGTAGTAGAATCGGCTATCCTGAATCTTGCATTCATCAACGGTGGTATTGCTCGTCTCTATGCCTGCTTCTGCCATGGACCGGGTGGCGGCCTTTACTACCGCTCTGATCATGAGAATTTCGTGTCCATCACCGAGCTTGAAAGTAAAAAGTTGTTCATGTTCGGCATCAAACGCTTCAGTCAACAGGGCAACACCGCGGTCGCGTAATTCATGTTCTGTAAAGTCAACGGTAATCTGGAACGCCTGTCCAACATAGCGTAGATCTGCCTGATAGCTTACCTCTTGCTGTTCCTGGTCGATACCATCAGCGAGCAAGGATTTGGCGGCACGATCTCTAAGTTCATGCAGATCCGTCAGCATCTGACTGTCTGACAACTCCTCGGCCATTGTCAGGTAGGTGCGGGCTGCCTCATCCTGCACCTGGGTGGTGGCATCTCCATAAGCACAGAGCACACCGGGTCCCTTGGGTACAATCACTGGCCAGGCATTAGTAAGAATACCCAGCGCGTTGGCATGAAGGGGGCCAGCACCACCAAATCCTACCAAGGCAAAATCACGAGGGTCATAGCCCTGCTCTACTGACACTAGACGCAAGGCACCAAACATGGATTCATTAACAATTTTGATGATGCCTTCCGCAGCCTCCATAAGCTCAATGCCGATTGCATCAGCGATGCTTTGCACGGCTTTCACGGAAGCCTCATGGTTGATTTCCATCTTGCCCCCGAGTTGCACATCCGAAGGCAGGTAACCCAGCACTACATTGGCATCACATACAGTTGGTGCTTCACCGCCTTTCATATAGCAGGCCGGGCCGGGTACTGCACCTGCGGATTCCGGGCCTACCCGCAGAGCTTTAGTTAGCTCTGGCACAAAGGCAATAGAGCCGCCACCAGCACCAACGGTACGCACATCCACCGACGGTGCCCGTACCCGTACATCACCTACGATGGTTTCGCGTCGCACCCTGGCCCGAGCATCCTGGATAAGGGCCACGTCAGTAGAAGTACCGCCCATATCAAAACTGAGTATATTGCGAAATCCGGCGCGCTCGCAAAAGTAAATTGCCCCAGCCACACCGCCGGCGGGTCCGCTCATAAGCATGTTGACTGGCTGGGCAGAGGCGGCTCGGGCAGAGGCCAGTCCGCCGTCAGACCGCAGGATGGAGAGCTGCGAGCGTTCACCTAGTCGTTCCCTGAGTGCAGTTTGCAAGTTACTGATATAGCTGGACACCTCTGGACTAACATAGGAGTTGACTACGGTGGTCTCGGTACGCTCATACTCCTGCATCTCCGGTACCACATCAGAGGAAACTGAAATCGGGGTATCGCCGAAAATCTCAGCAGCGATGGCCGCAACCTGACGTTCATGCTCGGGATTGATATAAGCATTGATCAAGCAAATGGTCAGGGCTTCAACCTCCCTGGTGGCGGCCAGCGTTTTTAAATCATTACGCAAGGCTTCCTCATCCAATGGCTGTACCACCTCGCCATCAGCACTCATTCGCTCATGTGCACCAATCGTCAGTTCAAGCGGTGCCAACAGTGGGCTTTTGATAAAACTGACCCAACCACCAAGTCCGCCGGGGCAAAAAGAGCGTGCCACTTGAAGGGTATCCTCGAAGCCGGCCGTGGTCACCAGACCGACTCGGGCCCCACGACCAGTCAGAACCGCATTGGTGGCTACTGTAGTGCCATGCATCACCAATTCGATCTTATTTGGAGCCACTCCGGACTCTTCACAAATGCGAGCGATTCCATTGAGAACACCAATGGAAGAATCTTCCGGCGTTGAAGGTACTTTTGCTGTATAGGTTTCTCCGCTGTCTTCATTTAACAGCAGAAAGTCGGTAAAGGTACCGCCAACATCCACACCCAGTCTGTAACTCATGGCTATTCCTCTCCTTCCTCTTTATTTTGTATCGATCCTTTAATTTTGTTTGCTCAGTTGACTAGAAACTTTTACAGATTTTTCTGTTCTGTTACTCATTCTCGAACTTCCAATAAAGTAAATATCAATTTCCAGATGCTGTTTTTAACTGACGATTCTTGCGGATTCACATAATTTAGCACTTATCTTCCTTAATTGATCTGATTGTCTATTCCGCGTTTACCAGAAACATCTTCCGGTACCTGCTTACTATGCATTCAGCATTAAGAGTGTAAAATCGATTAACGCTCAAGCCGCGTTTTTGCTCAACCAGTAGTGGGCCCGACCACCTTGGGTGCGTCCGAGCATGGAACCAATCAGATCCACAACCTCCAGCAACGCGGGCATATCAACTCCAGTCTCAAACCCCATCTGTTCGCATAGCATTACCACGTCCTCGGTAGCCACATTGCCTTTGGCACCCGGAGCAAAAGGACAGCCTCCAAGACCACCCACCGATGCATCAAAGCGCCGAATGCCCTGTTCGATTGCCGCATAGACGTTGGCCAGCCCCAGCGCACGGGTATCATGGAAGTGGCAGGCCAGCCGCTCGACCGGGTGGCTGGCCGCAAGCGTTCCCATCAGTTGCTTTACCTGGGCAGGATTTGCTGCACCGATTGTATCAGCCACAACCAACTCTGTGGCGCCGCTTTCTAGTAGTTGTGCGGCCAGATCAATTACCACTGCTGGATTCGTAGACCCTTCGAAAGGGCACTCATAGGCTACAGCGAGGTAAGCCTGGACACGGACCCCTTCGCGACTGCCACGCTCAATGATTTCAAGACATACACGCATAGTCTGATCCAGACTCATGCGAATGTTTTTCTGGTTCATAGTGTCTGTGGCCGAGGCCACCACGGCCACTGTCTTTACTCCAGCCTCCCGAGCCAGCTCGTAGCCCTTAGTATTTGGCACCAGAGCACTGAGGTGGACATCGGCGGGTACCTCCAGGCTACGGGCCAAATCATCTGTGCCTGCCATTTGCGGTACTGCCCTTGGGGATACAAAGCTCCCCATCTCCAGATGGCGAATACCAGCATCCAGTAGTGCCTGGATAAATAGCCGACGTTGCTCCAGAGAGAGTTCACCGTCCTGACTTTGAATACCATCGCGAGGCCCTACTTCATTAATAATAATTCTGTCAGCCATCAGCCTATAACTCCCCCAGAACGCAGACTGCCGATTTGCTTATCCGAATAACCCAACAACTCGCTGAGTACAGTGTCGGTATGCTGGCCCAGCAGTGGTGAGGCACTGAAACTTTCCTCATCGGTACGGGATAGTTTTATAGGATTGCCCGGGCCACGGGTGCTGGCCCCGCTCGGATGGTGCAAATCCACCACCATGTTACGGGACAGTACCTGTTCATCAGCCAAGGCCTCATCCAGATGATTGACCCGAGCGCAGGGAATGCGTTTCGCCTCCAGCTGCTCCAGCCAGTAGGACGATGGGCGGGTTCTCAGAATTTCTCCCAGCCGTTTGTCAATAAACGCCTTGTCAGCCAGCCTGGCAGGCTGGGTTCGATACTTCTCATCCCGAAAGGCCGGCTCGTCAATGACCTCCAGCAGATTGTCCCAAAACCCATCCACGATTACAGCAATGATGATATGACCATCAGCCGTAGGATAGCTGTTATAGGGTACATGCACAAAGTGTGCATTGCCAATCGGAGTGGGCACATCTCCAGAGAGAAAATACATGGTTGCCATATAGTTAAGCAGTGAAATTTGGCAGTCTAGCATGGAAATATCCACATGCTGCCCCTGACCACTGCGCTCCCTTTCATACAATGCCGACAGCACCCCCATTACGCCAAACATGCCACCACCGAGGTCACCAATGGGGATACCTGCCCGGGTCGGTTCTGTGGCGTCCTGCCCGGTAATAGACATGCCACCACCAAGAGCTTGCACCACCTGATCAAAGGCGGGACGCTGATAATTAGGGCCAGCGGAGCCGAAACCAGAAATTGAGCAGGTGATTATACGGGGATTTACGGCCTGCAGGCACCCATAGTCAATCTTTAGCTTGGTGGCAACACCGGCACTGAAGTTTTCCATGACTATGTCGCTTTTGCGCACCAGATCATAAAAAACAGCTCGACCATCTTCACTTTTGAGGTCGACGGCCACACTCTGTTTATTACGATTCAGGGTGAGATAATAGGCTCCCTGACCTTCAAGGGAGTTTCTAGGGTCTGCTGCCAGCAATTTGCGTGTGCCTTCTCCGTGCAGTGGTTCCACCTTGATGGTTTCGGCTCCCAGATCGGCCATGATCATGGCTCCGTAAGGTCCGGACAGCATGTGGGTCAGATCCAGTATACGCAAGCCGGTGAGTGGTTTTGCCATTTTATTGTCTCTATGTCGCCGCAGTTGATCGGCGGATTGTTACGAGTTACCTGCTTCTGCAAAATTCATTCCAAAAGAGTGCCATGCCAATGATTAAAGAAATATTTTATTTATTTCAATTAGTTGCTGAATTCGAATCGGCTTAAATTAAACCCTCCAGCTTGCTGTCTCATCCGTGATAATGCCAAAATGAAATAATTTATTCATATTGAAATTTATTTTGCCAATTCAGAGCCTAACTTGGCATGAAACGACTGGGGTGTAATCCGGCATGGCTCACGCCAATGTATTAGCCTGTTGAGGTTTCAGCTTTTGCAGAGACAGATCCCCTTGTGAACTCCTCTTTTCGCTGAATCCAAATCAACGAATATGTACTGCCATACTGACCCACAGCGATTGGCACGTCTTGGCATGAACGCAAAGCTCGCTTCAGGCGGTTTTCCATGGACAGTAATCAGGCTTGAGGATCATGATCACAATTTGGAGGAATTGGAATCGGCCAACATAAAGTAAGATATGATTCCATTCATGCAGATTGTTGCCGAAGCAGCTAAAAATTACTTTAGCAAATGGCGTGCAGTTTCAACCTTGGCCTGTTGGTGCTTATAATAGTCGTCATGTTGCAATCGCTCAGCAACATATTCTGACTTGCGATCACCAAAAACATCGCTACTGTGAATATGCCAAAATGCCAGCTACGACTCTAAAAAAATTGTTTACCAGTCCATTGCATGCTCTGCGATCGTTTTCCGGAATCCCCGGCCCAACCCTGTTGGCAATGGTGCTTCCGGGCTTGCTGCTGGCCTGTGCCACAGTGAACGCTCAGCTAAACGAACTAAGGGATATCGAAGACTCAGTAATCAAGATCTATACCACCCAGGCCGTTCCAGACTATTTCACCCCTTGGAGGCTGCTGACCCCTCGCCAGAGTAGCGGGTCCGGGGCGGTTATTGATGGCAACCGAATCCTGACTAATGCCCATGTGGTTGCCAATGCCAGTTATGTGCAGGCGCAAAAGTACAACGACCCTCGCCGTTATCAGGCGCAAGTGACTTTTGTCTCTCATGAAGCTGACCTAGCGTTAATCACAGTCGATGACGCGGACTTTTTTAGCGATCTCAGTGCTCTGCAAATCGGTGATTTGCCCAAGCCGCTTGCGGAGGTGTCTGTTTACGGCTACCCCATAGGAGGCAAAACTCTGAGTATCACAAAGGGGATCCTCTCAAGGGTCGAGCAGCAATTATATGCCCATGCAGGTACCTATCTTTTAGCTGGACAGATTGATGCTGCCATCAATCCCGGCAATAGTGGCGGACCAGTTATCGTTAATAATGAGATAGTTGGTGTGGTAATGCAGGCTAATGGAGGTGGCCGTGCCGAAAACCTAGGATATTTTGTACCACCGAGTATAATTCGCCATGTCTTGAAGGATAGCAAGGATGGAGTTCTAGACGGTTTTCCTGACCTGGGTTTTCGTACACAGAGCCTGGACAGCCCTGCTGCAAAAAAAGCCCTTGGCCTGGAGGAGAATCAAAGTGGAGTGCAGGTAATCAAAGTGTTTGAAGACACCCCGGTCGAAGGTGTCCTCATGGAAAATGATGTCATTCTTGGGATTGATGACTATTCCATTGCCGATGACGGTACTATCAAGCTCAGTCAGGACTTGTTAACCGATTATAAGCATATCATCGACATGCACCATATCGGAGAGAATTTGAGCATCAGCTTTTCTCGCAGCGGCAAGGTCCAGACCGTTGACATACTGGCCCAAAAAGCACATGAGAACTATGGGCTGGTGCGTGGCGAGCGCTTTGATGAAATCCCGCAATACCTGATCTATGGCGGAATCCTGTTTGTACCTCTGAATATGAACCTTATCAAACGCTGGGGAAATGACTGGAGCCGCAGTGCACCGATAAGTCTACTAAAGGCGCGGACGGAATGGAGCTCACCGCAACGGCAGGAACTGGTGGTGGCTTTGCAGGTGCTGGCGGCCGATGTGAATCTTGGTTATCACGACTGGCGCAATTGGGTGGTCAATTTTGTCAATGGTGAACCCGTCCAGGACTTCAAGCACTTCGCCAGACTACTCCAAAGCAATAAGCAAGAGTTCATCGTTTTTGAAAACAACAATGGCTATCAGATAGTGATTAATCATAGCGAAGCTATCAAGTCCGAGGCATCTATTTTGAGCCAGTACAAGATACCTGCTGCTCATTCTGCTAACCTGTTCGATGCGGAAAAAGATTAGTCAGATCAGCTAGGCCCGATTCAGCTCCAGAACTAAGCGAGGTAATTCCTTGGCGACTCTTCTCAGCACACTGGTTGCAGCGGCCCTGGTCAATAACCTGTTTTATGTCCAGTTGCTGGGTGTCTCCCCTCTTTTGGTCGGTAGTCGCCGACTGGAAAACATATCAGAACTGGCTGTGTTTGGAGGTCTTTTGCTGTTCCTGACGTCCTGCCTCAACCTGCTGATTTATCGTTGGATTCTGAAACCGTTAGGACTGGAGGGAATCACTCTGATTGGGTTCATGGCATGCAGTGTTTTGCTGGCCATAGGCATGATCCAATGGCTGGAGCAAAAGTTACCTCTGACCGCCAGACGACAGCGGCTTGCCATTGGATTGTTCGGCAGCAGCAGTGCCGTGATTGGCTCCAGTCTGACCGCTTCCAGCAGCCAATTATCCGATCTGCTGATTATTGTCAGCTGTGCCGGAACGGCACTTGGTTTTGCCCTGGCATTACTCGCCTTCGCAGCCCTAAGACAACGCATAGAGGTGAGTGATACACCCGAAGCATTCAGAGGAGCCCCACTGGATCTTATCAGTGCGGGTCTTGCATCCATGTGCTTTCTTGCAATGTCTGGACCTGGGTGATGTTGTCTGCACTGGGACACAGTTCATTCATTGCACTAAGTCTGAGTGCTTCACTCGCCTTGCTTTGTGTGGGCTTGCTGTTGCGCTGGATTGGTATAATGCATAGGCTGCAACAGCAGCATAGTCTTATAGAGCTAATCAACGCCGAACTTCCGCAAACCCAGTGCGGACAATGCTCTCACCCCGGTTGTTTGCCATATGCCCGCGCCATCGCCAAAGGTGAGGCCATCAACAAGTGCCCACCGGGAGG
>JAPORB010000147.1 GCA_026710425.1 Gammaproteobacteria bacterium | reverse complement strand
GGTGCACCAGCACCGCGCCCAGCATCATATGATAGTAGGAGACACTGCCATCCCGATGATGTCAATTCGGCGGATGCAACCAGTTCGCTGGCCAACAAATCAGCGAAGTTCAGATTTTCTGGAATTTCCGCCCATGCCGCAGGTGTACCCGAACGCGAACCATTCGCCCTCGGCGCGGTGGAGGCGATGAACCATATGGTTCATCTGATGCGCGAGCATGTGCCCATGGAAACACGCATTCACTATGTCATTACCTCCGGTGGTTCAGCACCGTACGTAATGCCTGATTTTGCCGAGGTCTACTACTATGTGCTCCATCCGGATACGTCTCAGGTGGTACAGATATTTGATCGGATGGTACAATCAGCCCAGGGAGCGGCACTCGGTACGGGAACAGAGATGTCCCTCAAAGTCATTCATGGGATTTATAACGTTCTACCAAATATTTCGCTACAGGAAGCGATACATGCCAATATGACATGCGTTGGCGGGGTTGAATACAATACAGAGGGAATAGAGTTTGCCAATACACTATGCGAATCCCTGCCAACTTCCGCTCCGCCGATAGGCATTGCTGCAAACATCCAGCCTATGACCCCGGATGGCAGTGCTGGAGCAGGCTCCACCGATGTGGCAGATGTGAGTTGGACAATGGCCACTGATGGGTTGCGAGCCGCCACATGGGTCCCTGGTACTGCCTCGCATTCCTGGCAGTCGGTAGTGGCTGGTGGTACCTCGGTCGGCAACAAAGGTATGATCGTTGACGCCAAAACCCTCGACATGACTGCAATAGATCTATTTATGCAACCGGCACTGACTGAAGCGGCTCAGGCAGAACATGACGAACGCATGCCTGAGGGCTGGCTTTATGAGGCCCTACTCAGTGACAGGCCGCCACCGTTGGACTACCGTTTCCCAGCGAATTGAATTGGCTGTCGCATTTACTCAGGAAAGTCGCAGAATTAAATCGATAGATATATATGCCTACACCAAATGTAATGAAATTTATTCACGCAGCAGATATTCATCTTGATAGTGCTCTGCATGGTCTTGAGCGCTACGACGGTGCTCCGGTGCAGGAAATCCGTAGTGCCACACGACAAGCGTTCGATAATCTGATCAAGCTTGCGATTGATGAGGCCGTAGCCTTTGTCTTGCTTGCAGGGGATCTCTACGATGGTGACTGGAAGGACTACAATACTGGGCTATATTTTGTGGAGCGTATGGGACAATTGCGCAATGCTGGTATTCGTGTGTTCATTGTGGCTGGAAACCATGATGCAGATAGTCAGATTACCAGAAATTTACGCCTACCAGATAATATCAAGCTGTTTTCAACGAATAAACCTGAGTGTGTTGTCCTTGACGATCTAAATGTGAGTATCTGTGGTCAGGGCTTCGCCAGCCGGGCAGTCACCGAAGATATTTCACAAGGTTATCCTCAAGCTGATCCACAATTCCTTAATATAGCCTTGCTGCATACCTGTCTTGATGGGAAGCCGGGCCATGAGCCTTACGCACCTTGTTCAGTAGACGGTTTACGTTCTAAAGGTTATCAGTACTGGGCACTGGGTCATATCCATAAACGGGAAGTGATTAGTCAAGACCCATGGATAGTGTTTCCAGGAAATATTCAAGGTCGACATATCCGTGAACAAGGACCCAAAGGTTGCACTTTGGTCACCGTAATTGACAGAGAGATTACCGAAGTAGAACATCGCGATCTTGATGTCATGCGCTGGGCACTTTGTGAACTGGACATTTCCAGCTGTGAATCAGTGGATGATATCTATGATCAAGTACGCATGGAACTGCAGTCTACTTCACAAGAAGCCGAGGGGAGGCCATTGGCGGTTCGTCTGGTATTACAAGGGTCCTGCCCAGCACATTCGATCTTGTATGCAGACCGAGAGCATTGGGTTCAGGAATACCGTGCCCTGGCAACAGGATTGGGTGGTGCGGGCATCTGGCTGGAAAAAGTGTTAATTAAGACTCAAAACTCAGTCTCGCTCGATCAAGCACTTAATCGTGATGATGCACTTAGTGGACTATTGCGTGCTATACATAATGTGGAAATTGATGCATCGGTTTTAAGTGGAGTCGAAGGAGATTTGTCAGCTCTTCGGCAAAAACTGCCATTCGAATTATTTAATGGTGATGAGCCTTTGGATCTGACCAGTCCTGAACTGCTTGAGGAAATCAAGGAATTGCTGGTTAATCGCCTTTTGTCGACGGAGCAAGAGTAATGAGAATACGGGCACTGACACTCAGTGCTTTTGGGCCTTTCACTGACAAAGAGCTGGTGTTTGCTGATGCAGGTCTTTCCGTTGTTTATGGTCTCAATGAAGCAGGGAAAAGCTCAGCACTCAGAGGCTTGAAAGCTCTGCTTTATGGCATTGAAGTGCGTACGCCAGATAATTTCATTCATGATAATGACAAGCTTCGTATCCAAGGAAGCTTACTCAATGAAAAGGCGCAGCAGATCGACTTCATTAGGCGAAAAGGGCGAAAAAACACTTTACTCACTGTACAAGACAATGAACTTGATGAGCAAAAACTTAAATCATTTTTGCAAGATGTGTCTGCTGATGTCTTTAGTTCGCTGTTCGGAATTGATCACCAGGCATTGGTACAGGGAGGGAATGAGATTCTCCAGCAAAAGGGGGCATTAGGAGAGGCCCTTTTTTCCGCTGCACTTGGCAGTCCAACACTGCATGATTTGCTTGCAGAGTTGGATAACTCCGCAAAAAATCTCTTTCTTGCCTCGGGTTCCAGGCCAAAAATCAATTCGGCTATTCGTAATTATAGGGAGATTAGTTCGGAGATTAGAAAAATCTCACTTTCATCGCGAGAGTGGAAAAAACATCAACAGGCTCTGGATAGTTCTACTAAAGAGACGGAAAAAGTTCAGACTGAACTTGCAACCAGCAGAACGGAAGCTAATCGACTGCGGCGCATTCAGCGGATACTGCCAAAACTTTCAAGACGGCGGGAACTATTTTCGCAACAAAATTCAATGGGGCGCGTGGTAGTGCTTGGTAATGACTTTTCCGATCGTCGGCACAAGGCTATTAATGAGTTGGAGAAAGCAAAGCTTATTGCTGGCAAGGCTACGAATCGTCTACATGGCTTGCAACAGCAGCTCGCCGGGTTATCGACCAACAATGCCTTGCTGGAACAGGCACAAGCCATAGAAGATCTGCATGCTCGTCTTGGGGGCTACAGGCAAGCGCAACAGGACAGGCCAGGACTAGCAGCCCACGCAGGTCAGTTATTGTCTGAGGTTGAATCCATGCTCAAGGAGAGTCGCCCTGACCTTGATCTGACGAATATAGAACAACTGCGCCCGGTGCTGGCATACAGGAAACGTATTACTGATTTGGGTAGCAAAGAAGCCGTTCTGCTTATCCAAAATCAACAGGCCAAGACAGACCTGCGTGATACAGGCAAACGCTTGCAGGAAGCTCTCAAAGCATTTGATGAGATCTTTGTACCGGGTGCAACGGATGCCTTGCATCGTGCACTGTCTGCTGCCAGGAAAAAAGGTGAACTGGACACAGCCCTTGAATCCACCCGTAGTGAACTGGCAACCCGAAAGGCTGAATGTGCTGCGGTACTCGCAAGAGTCGGACTTTGGCAAGGTGAACTGGATGAGGTGCCGAAGCTACCATTACCGGGCCGAGAGAGCATACAGCAGTATACCCAAAAATTTGAAGAGCTGACTAAACAGAGTCAGCATCTTGAAGAGAAGCATACGAAGCTATGCAATGAACGCGAGGTAATATTACAGAGGCTTGATGAGGGAGAGCGGGTTGGAGATGTGCCAACAGAGGCAAAACTAAGAAAATCCCGAACTGAGCGTGATGCAGTCTGGCAATTACTGCGCCTTCATTGGGTTGATGGCATGGATATAACTGAAGAGGCTGGTGAATATATCAGTGAGGGTTCGCTACCTGAAGTATTCGAAAATCGCCTTGCAAGTGCAGATGAAGTTTCCGATCGGTTATGGCGTGAAGCAGATCGTGTCCATGCGCTTGCATCAGATCAGGCTCGTCAGCAGAGCTTAAAAAAACAGCTTGAGGAGACGGCTGAAAAGCTTAGGGTAATTCAGGATGAAAGGAATAAGCTTAGTGAGAACTGGAAAGGTCTTTGGTCCCCATGTCAGATTACACCACTTACCCCACCGGAAATGCGTGATTGGTTGGATGCATTTGAAAAACTTAGAGATCGAGTAGAGCAGCTCTTCGGATTACGCCAGAAGAATAAAGAACTTGAGCAGAACAGACAGCTGCACACCCTTAAAATAAATGAGCAGATGACCGCACTAGATGCTGCCGCGTCTACCTCGGTGGATCTTGAGACTGTACTGCTAGAGGGTGAGGCACTAGCAAATCAGGTTGACCAAGCAAATACAGCACAGAAGGCACTGAACAAAGAGGTTAGGGATAAGCAAGCCAAAATTGAGATGTTACGTGAGAAACAGCAATTGGCAGAAGAGGCGTTAGTAGAATGGAAGTCACAATGGGTTGATCAGATGCGGGTAATTGGTTTGCCTGAATCGGCGCAGCCGACCGAAGTAGATCAATTTTTTGAAAATGTCAGAAAGCTGTTTTCTAAACTTGAGGAAGAACGGAGTCTGAGTAAGCGCATTGATACCATTGACGCAGACACCAAGGATTTTTGCACCAGAGCTAAGACAATGGTCGCTGCTGTTGCACCGGATCTTGAAAACCTGACTCCTGATCCAGCTGTCGTTCGGCTGCACTCCTTGTTATCGGAACACCGATCCAAAAATACCAAACGACAGCAGATTGAGGACCAGATTGAAAAAGAAAACCAGGAAATACAGGATTCAAAGGCAACTATTGAGACCATGGATGAACGGCTGCTTGCACTATGTGTGGAGGCGGAATGCGAGTCACGAAATCAACTTGATGCCGCTGAACGCCGTTCGGAAGATTTTCATAAAATCGGGGTAGCTATTGAATCGATAGAAAGGGAGATTCTAGAAATAGGAGATGGTAATACTATTGCAGAATTGGAGGCAGAGGCTGAGGGAGTGGATCCAGATAGTTTGCCTGGACGAATCAGTGAGCTTAAAGCCCGGATTGAAGAGGAGTTGGAGCCAAAACGACAGCAACTGGCCGAAGATAAAGGGAGGCAAGAAAAGGAACTGGAATTGATGGATGGCAGTGATGAGGCGGCACAACTTGCTGAAGATGCCCAAACCATGCTGGTTAGTATCAGAAATGATGCCGAACGCTATGTTCGATTCAAGCTAGCGGGACGCATATTGCGAGATCAGATTGAAAAATATCGGCAGGAAAACCAGGGACCCCTACTCAAGCGAGCCAGCGAATACTTTAAGGAACTTACCCTTGGATCGTTCGAAGGGCTCAGGACAGATTTTGATGACCGGGATGAACCTATTCTTGCTGGATTGCGTCCCGTGGGAGAGCGGGTAAGAGTCGAGGGCATGAGCTCTGGAACTCGAGATCAGCTATATCTGGCCTTGCGTCTGGCATCTTTGGAGAAGTTCATGGAGTCATCAGAGCCAATGCCTTTTATTGTAGATGACATACTGGTGGACTTTGACGATTCTCGTTCAAAAGCTGCTCTGGGTACGCTGGCAGAATTGGCCGAGCGGACGCAAGTTATTCTGTTTACGCATCACTTACGGGTTGTGGAGCAGTCAAAGCAAGTTAAGGGATTGGTGGAAGTCTTGGAGCTGTAGTTGCTGTTTGCATGTGACAGTATTCCTGTCACCGGGAATCGATTTCTGTCAGAGCTGGCTTACTCACTCCCTCAATGCCAGCCAGGGTAAGTACATTAAGCAGTACCGATTGTGGGCCCAGATGGGAATCCACAGGTGCAAACCACTCTCTCGGCGAGTGTGCACCATCCCCATCCCCACCTCCACCGAGAGTGATTGCCGGGATATTCATGGACATGGGCACATTGGAGTCTGTACTGTAGATTCCCAACCCGATAGCCCCTACTTCAAGATAGTCAAAAGACAGTGCAGCGATCTGCACGATGGGACTGGTCACCGGAGTGCGGCCCACGGGCCTGTCACCAATAAGCACAAACTCAACATCAATCACTTCGCTCCCCCAACGCTGGTTCTCTTCGGACACGGCATCCAGAGCGGCCTGTTTAGCTTCCCGCTCAAGCCGGGCCAGTGCTTCAGCATTATTGGAACGCATGTCTATTGCAAAGGTGGCCTCAGCGGCTATTGAGTTGACCGAGGTGCCGCCGGTAATTGTGCCCACGGTAAAGGTAGTCTTGGGGAATTGAGGAGTTTCCAGTTCAGCGATCTTGGCTATGGCTCGACCTAGTGCATGAATGGCACTGGGCAAGCCAAAGGCACTGAAGGAGTGGCCTCCGGGCCCAGTGAACTGAAACTCAAAGCGACGACTGCCGGTCCCTCCTGTCGTGATGTATTGCAGTCGCACGCCATCAATGGAGATGAAGCCATCGATTTCCGGATGATCTTTGAATAGAGCCTTGATTCCTCTCAGATCACCAAGACCTTCTTCCCCCACATTGGCAGAAAACATTATGTCGGCTGTGGTTTCGATTTCACTTTCATGCAGGGCACCAATGACAGACAACATGGCAGCCAGTCCGCGCGTATCATCGCCAATCCCAGGTGCATAGTAGCGCTCGCCTTCCTGCGAGACAGTGGTGTCGATCTCAGGTGGGAAGACGGTGTCCAGATGTGCTGCAATCAGCAGGGTGGGCCCATTGCCGCTACCGCGAAGAGTACCAATTACATTGCCAATATCATCAATGTAAGTGTCAGGAAGCCCTCGTTCCCGCATCAGCCCAAGATAGTATTCTGCTCGTTCTTGTTCCATGAATGGTGGAGCGGCAACTTCGGTGATGCGTAAATGTTCTTGCACATACTCAGGCTCCTGAACCTCAATCAGTTGCAATGTCTGTTGTACTCGTGGATCGTCTATCACCGCTGTAAACTTGGCGGCAATCTCATCATCAATCGGCACTAATGGTTGTTGGGCTGCCAAGGGCTCTGCCACTGACAGACCGATAACCAAGTTAAAAAGAGACGATAGCCAGGTTAAGGCATAAAGTGAGGGAAAAGATTTTAGTCGATTCATAATTGCAGAGCGTTTCCTGATTCCACCGCAGGCACAGTGACCTGCTATTCCATTGATTACTGAAAATACTACCATGTTCTATACAGCCTATCCAGATGCCGTTTAGGCTCTTGCGGTAAACCAATCGACTTTTGGCGGGTGGATATAGGTAGCAGTGAAACTTATGTTCAGTTGTGTCCTTATCGCAAGTCACAATGCTTAAGAGCAATTCAGATTGCAAGTCGCAATCGTTGCATATTGGCACGGTTGTTGACTGTCCATCATAAAATAAAAACTGATTGATTAAGCTTCCTTAACTAATTCGTTTATAGTTGAATGTCTCTCAGTCGACAATGAGCTTCTTTGGTTGGTGGGTAGGGCAGAAACAAATTGCCATCAGGTAGCATTTGCGGTCCAAGTATCAACAAACTGATAGTCATTGAGAGATGGTGTTGGCATCTGTTTCGGGAGATACCCCCAATGTCACAGAGAGCACCCGGCAAGGCCCACCGCGAAGGGCTGTCACTCATCCAAGTGATGGACATGTTCGCCACCAAAGATGCGGCGCGTCACTGAGTCGAGTCGACCATCTGGCCGTCCGGTCGCTGTTGCCCGCATTACGGTAGCGTCCGCACCAGCGAGGCCAGCCACAAGAAAATGCTCTACTAGTGCGCCGATTGCCGCAGCTACCTCAGCGTCAAAACCGGTACTCCAATGGCCAATTCCAAGATTACACTCGACTACAACACGGAATAGCTTCGGCTCGTCCGCGTCAGCGTTGAAGATATCAACGAGTACTTGACCGCAGTGGAAACCCTCATCGGTTCTCGCGCACAATTGGACACGGAAGATGCGCAGATCGCAGCATCAGGGGTAGGCAATTGATCCTGAATGAAGTGAACCCTCGTTAACCTCCCAACGCGCATCGGAAACGAGCGGGGCCCTTTGAGACCCCGCTTGTTTATGTCATTCGTGAGCGGCCCATGTTGGTGTTTAGGTATGGGCTTGAAACCCGCCGGACCAGACTCCGCGCAAATGGGGCTCAATCCGGCCAGAGGCGCTGTCGATCAGTGCCTGGCATCTTTCATGCGCTGGACAATCGCGTCGGTAACTTCCTTCTCGAGCTCCTAGCCGGGTGGAATCAATTGCCGGTGCTCATGGAATCCGACGAAGATCAGGTACATTTCTTCATTCGTGATCTGATCTTGTTCCATCGTGAAGTTGTACCAGAGGAATCCCAGCTTGAAAGAGAAGATGAAGTACGCGCCTGCCCCAATGCATCAGAGTTTGCCGAGCAGGGTTGTCAGCATTGCAATTTTGATAGGGCTTTTTATAACAAACTTCCTAGTCCACAACAATGGTTAAGACTATTTGAAAATCACTTCCGGACTCGGCTGCGGCCGCACAACTCCCATCGGTGGTAATAGAATCAATATTGTTTGCCAAAATCCGTTACGCTATCCAGTTACAAGCGGCTTTGGTGCAGTCTGCTGTTGGTCGGAGTACATTGTAGGTCATGCTGATATTATTGGAGACAATAGTAGGCACTGGCTATGTATCAACATAAGCATTTGTCGAGCGAGTGCCCCATATGCTTGCGGTTCAGCCCGGCCGGTTCTTTCAGTAAGAAGCGAGAGGGCTTCCGCTTGGGTAATTGCGCCCATGATTTCATTAAGGGCCGCATTGTTCATAGCGTTATCGGTTGTTGAGGTTAACTGATTGATGGCAAAAACGCTTCTCGCGGTTCCAGTGCCAATCGACAGTGCTACATTGAGGAGGCTGATGCCTTTTTGCCGAAAGGCGGCGGGGGTTGGGTCTTTCGGATTTTGATCATGGTCGTTTCCTTTGCTAGTGATTGGGTTCGGCTTTCAGAGGCTTCGATAACCTTTGTCTATAATCCCCGTTTCTTTGATAGTTATGCCGACGAAGTGAAGTTGCTGGTGACAGGCTCAAGTCGTCTGGATGAATATCGAAGAGCGGGGGACAGTCTGATGGGATGTTACTTATTTTACCATATGCATCTTTTTTCCATTGCAAATCCTCTACTTCAGAATCTACCTGATCCGCATCGTATCAATTGCCCCCCCCAAGAACCGGATTCTTCGGACATGGCTGTACTCTGGGAGCACAGGGCGTGTCCTGAGCCATTCATCAAGTGTGATAGGTGTTTCAGTTTGCGTTGGAAGCAATTACGCAGACAACAACTGATATGCGAAGAACTATGAGATCAGACACGGATCCAGCAATTAGGTCTGTTAAGTGTACTGGTTCAGCTTCTGGAGCAGAGTTCTGAGTGTCAACTCGTTTACAGCAAGCTGGCCAAGGATGTACATGTTTCCGATGATACCTTGCGTCGATGGGTGGAAACTCTGAGCTGCTTGCATCTTGGTTTCTTGCTTAAACCCTGGTTCGGAAATCTTTCTCGTGCCCTTCGCAAGGAACCAAAATGGTTTTTGCGAGACTGGTCAGGAATAAAGGATGAGGGGGCCAAGAGCAGAGACCTTTGTGGCTTGCCATCAGCACAAGGCAGTAGAAAGCTGGAATGATCTTGGTTACGGGATATTCGCTCTTGCCTATCTTCGTGATAAGGAAAAACGAGAAGTGGATTTTGTAGTGGTTGATAATGACAAGCCGTGGTTTCTGGTCGAAGTGAAGTACCGGGAAAATCGATCAGCAGATCGCTGGGCTACTACCAGCAATTACTGGATGTGTCCTATGCCTTTCAGGTAATGTTGGATGCAGACTATGTGGATGCGGACTGCTTTGCCAAGCACCATGGCCCACTATTGGTGCCTGCACAGACACTTCTGTCTCAGTTATTGCAAACATAGATTCGATAGTTAAGGTCGGTTTCAAGAGCTTACATTGTAAAAGCCTCACTCATGCCAGGTCTTACATCAGTAAGTCTGAACTGAATAAAGGACATTACTCAGCCTTTCTGTGCCTTTCGAAATGGAGCGATACTCCTATCGATAATGGACACCAGAGTAGAAAGGATCAGGGCAACGCTAAGTGCCTCCACCAAGACTAGTAAAATGTCTCCTGGCAACTCATCAGGAATCAGTCGTGCCAGACTGATTCCAAATAGTGGAACGAAATAGAGAATACCATTCCATCGCCCCAGAAAGCTCATCCGCAGTTGTTTGTGTCGAAACAAAAAGTAGGAATCCAAAACGTATTGAGAAAAAGCGATAAAGATAAGCACCGGCAGTATCCAGTGTAGCAAACCGGCCCAGGCCGCACCTGCCAAGCCACTGGTCACAAACAGAAAATCGGTGCCATGATCAAACAGCATGCCTTTGGGCGAGGCTGTTCCCTTGGCTCTGGCGACCTTACCGTCAAAATAATCCGAAGCGGTTGCAAAAATCAGTAGCAACAACACCACACCAGGTGACAAAAATCCTGCATGCGCCATGGAGATTGCCACTGGCAGTGCCAGCAGCAAACGGATGGCGGTCAGCAGGTTGGCCATCTAGCCGAACAATTCCCGCTGGGCGCGTCGCCAAAATACCAGCCCGATAATGGCATTGAAGAGAATGAAGAAATTGTGCTGTACAAAACCGAACGCTGCCATCTGTCCCTCGTTTTCGGGAAACAGGATCACCCAGAAAGTGATCGCTGCTGCTCTCATGGGAGTGGGCACGGCAGCGGCAAAGAAAATCACCGGCAAGTAAGGCAGTAAAGTGAGAAAAGATGCCTCCACGCCAAATAGGTTCAGGGCCACAGTGTAAACGATGATTGCTGCCAATAGGGCAGGGGAACGCAACACGAAAAACATGAAATAGTGCCAGAGTCTGGCTTGCCGAAAAGCATGCAGGATACGACGTTCTCTGAAAGTGTTGCTAGGTAGGATTTTGCCATTGAAATACAACAACCAGATGACCAGAATGATTGCCGCAACGGCACTGATTATTGGCATCATGCGAAACACTTCCGGCAGGTCGGTTCCGCCAAAAACATAGCCGATTGATGCCCAAATCAACAGGTAGAAGATTTCACAGAACATAATGAACAGCATGACAGATCCCACTTCCCAGCCTGGAATCCGGTCGCGCTTGTTCAGATAGTAAGCCATGGCTCCTTTACCGATCTGTTCATTGAAGACTGAAATGATGTAGGCACTGGCGCGTATCGGTAGAATATCCCGGTAGCGGATCTCTGTTAGTAACCAGTTTAGGGCGCGGGTGACCACCAGTGTGTCGATAAGAAAGTAAAATAGGGAATATCCCATCATTAGTAATAGCCATGGAACCCATTGTACGGTGGAGAACACCTGAGTCATGTACGCTACCAGACTAAGACCTTCCCGTGAGGCAGCACCATTAAGGCGGAAATACAGGTAGACAAAACAGGTAGCGGTGATGCCGAGAAAGAGTACTCGACCCAGCTGTCCCTGCTTTTTGGGGGCGGAGGGAGTATCAGTTTGATCGGTTTCGGAAGTGTTACCTTGATTGGCTGTTTCTGCCATGGGTTTACTCGCTGGTGTGAATTTTATTGAGAGTGTCTTCAATGGAAGTCAGTTCCAAACCAATTTCCTCAAAGGCATTATGGTTGATGCATTCGTCACTGGTGATTACATCGATCACCGTAGGTGTGATTCCGCCCCCTCTGAGAGTACTGGTCAGAGCTGCCCCCAGTTTTGCCAGCCATAGCGGGACGGTTCCAATCTCTACTTCCCGGCCCATTATTCCTGCCATGCGTTTGATGAGGTCGCAGTATCTAATGGGTTCGGGGCCTGCGAGTTCGAGGGTGCGGGTTTCGGTGGCAGGGGTAAGAGCCAGTTTCACCAAGGCAGTACTGAGATCGTCTGTGTCCAAGGGTTGCATGGTGTATTGTCCGCCTCCAAGCACCTTGGTTTGCGGTCCTTTGGCGGCCTCCTTCAGGGAGGTGGCACCGGCTGTCCCCGGCCCCAGCAAAATTGGAGTTCGTAGAACTGTTCCGGTAATGCCCGATGCAGTCACAATATTTTCTGCTGTTCCCTTGGATCGAAAATAGGCATTGCCAGCCTGAGGGTCGGCACCTATTACACTGATGAAGATGATATGCTCAACGCCCTGTTTTTTGGCTGCATTGACTACTGCTGCGGTGGCCGCCACATTGGCACTTGCATAGTTTGAGTGTTTGCTTTCGATCAGTATTCCCGCCAGATGTATCACACAATCCACATTCTGCATGGCCTGTAGCAAACTCTCTTCTTCATCATAGGCCAGGGTTACGGCTGTGATGTTGTCAGCCTTTGGCAAAGCATTCTGCGCCTGTTGGGACCTGACACCGGCGATGACCTGAGCTTCGGGGTTACGGCTTAGATGAAGCAGCAAGTTCTGGCCTACGCTGCTATTGGCTCCAGTTACACAAAGATGCATAGTCAGTCCACTGAATGTTACGGAATGTGATTAATGAACGATGTGAGGGTAAGCAGGTGGCACTAAAGCCGCCCCATACTCTCTTGCTCTGTTTACAGGGCAACATTATACCGCATTAGCCGCACTGCCACATCTACAGCCTCGCAGCTCACTGTTTTCGCAGTATATAGCTTTTAGTGAGGTGCAGAACTGTCGGGGCATTGCTGATTTGCAGTGTGCTAGCTGACACCAGCAAGTTCAACTGTCCCTGACAATTGCTTATTGCGCTGGTGTTTGCTTGCGTCGAGATTCTCTAGCGGGTTCAAGTCGGTCGCCATCATGGCGCGTTGTCGCTGATGAATGGGGGCATCCTGGTACAGGGTAGTCCGCATTCTGGGTAATCGTTTCCATGATCTGATTCTGGCTTCCATGGCAGCGGGGTGCCATTCTTGTCCATGCTCTGAACCCGCTGCCCGGGTGATGCTTTCATTCATCAGCGTTCCACCAAGATCATTGGCACCAGCGTTGAGGGCTTGGTGGGCACCAGTTTCACCCATTTTTACCCAGGAGGTTTGTATATTGTCGATAGCACCATACAACACCAACCTAGGCACTGCATGCATAAGTAGGGCTTCGCGGTAACTGGGACCCCGACGGGATTTTCCCTTCAGATAAAGGGGGGCTTCCATATGGACATAAGGCAGTGGTACGAATTCCGTAAAACCGCCACTGTTTGACTGCAATTTGCGAATGGCCAGCAGATGAGCCGCCCAATGTTGCGGTCTGTCCACATGCCCGAACATAATAGTGGCTGTAGTATTGAATCCAGTTGCATGAGCTGTCTCCATTACCTCTAGCCATTGCGCTGTAGTGAGTTTGTCTGGGCAGAGTAGTTGACGCACCTCATCGTGCAGGACTTCGGCAGCAGTACCGGGTAGCGTACCCAAGCCGACATTTTGCAGCATTTGCAAAAAACCCTCCAAGGATATCCCCAGTGTCTCCGCGCCCTGCCAGACTTCCAGTGGCGAAAATGCATGCACATGCATATGAGGGGTGGCTTGTTTTACCGTGTTTACGATTTCCAGATATGTCGTTCCAGAATAGTCCGGATGTATGCCGCCTTGCATGCACACCTCAGTTGCTCCTCGTTCCCAAGCCTCTCGACAGCGGCGGGCAATTTCTTCACCGGAAATATCATACGGTCGCCCGCGCAGGTTTTCGCTCAACTTGCCTTTGGAAAAGGCACAGAACTGGCATTTGAAATAGCACACATTGGTATAGTTGATATTGCGATTTACAATATAGCTGACCGTTTCTCCGTTGATCCGTCGGCGCAGGGCATTGGCTTGCTTTGTGACATGGGTAAAGTCATCACCCCTGGCCTGAAATAGTGCGCTGACTTCTTCCAGTTCTGGTATTTCCTGATTGAGGCACTTGGCGACGATTTTCTCAATGGCGTTTGAGTGCCTTGTTCGGGTTCTGTTCAGCAGGATGGTTTCTAATGTTGGCATATTGCTTTTGGCACCGGGGTGCCAAGTATCCCTTTTGGCCATGCCGTCGCTATCGCTGTGAGAAAGCACATAAGGCATCACTTTTTTGTTTACCCAATGTTGGGCATCTCTAACATATTCCGGGTATATCGTCAGACGCTGTTCCAGAAACCTGTCAGCCGATTCGGTTTCTGCTGCAAGCTGGTCAAGATGAGGCCAGGGAGCTTCCGGATTGACATGATCCGGTGTGAGTGGTGAAACACCTCCCCAGTCATTGATCCCTGCATTGATTAGTTTCGGCAAAACTCCTGGGCTTAGATTGGGCGGTGCCTGGATATTCATAGCCGGACCGAAGATGAGTCTGGTCACGGCTAAGGTCCACAACAACTCTTCCAGATCTGGTTCCGGTGCCTGCGCCATCCTGGTATCGGGCTTGGCACAAAAATTTTGCACTATGATTTCCTGGATGTGTCCATGGTGTTCATGCAGATCACGGATGGCCAGTAGTGACTCGATTCGTTCCGTTCTGGTCTCGCCAATACCGATTAGTATGCCTGTAGTGAATGGCACTTTGGCCTCACCAGCCTTTTCCAGGGTTCGCAGTCGTATGTTTGGGTCTTTGTCTGGAGATCCATAGTGGGGCATACCCTTTTCGCACAACCGGGCGGAGACTGACTCCAGCATGAGACCCATGGAGGCAGACACTTTGTGCAGGGCTTTGATCTCTGTCGGCTCCATGGTGCCGGCGTTGATGTGCGGCAGCAGACCAGTTTCTTTCATAACCCGTTCTGCCACTGCCGTCACATATTCCACGGTGGAGCCATAGCCCAGTGCTGCCAATGCCTCTTGTGCCATGCGATAACGCAACTCTGGCTTTTCGCCTAGCGTGAACAATGCCTCCTGACAACCGGCGGCAGCTCCGGATTCGCACAGTTTCAGGACGGTATCAATGCTCATGAATGGGGAATCCAGATGCCGTGGTGTCTTGGCGAAGGTGCAATAGTGGCACACATCACGGCAAAGCTTGGTCAGTGGTACGAAAACCTTTCGGGAGTAGGTGACCAATTTGCCATGGCCAGATTCACACAGTCTGCGGGCCTGTTCTGCCAGCCATGCTGTGTCGGTTCGGGCGGCTAGGTTCAGAGCATCCGTTTCTGAAAGTTGCTTGAACGGTATTTCAGTTAGCATGAATTTTTTGGTCTCGGGAATTTCTGCCTAGCACATGATTCTGCGTTTTGTGTGTTGGACCCTGGTCCATCATAGCCCCGACAAGATGTTAGCAGAATATCATCATTGCGGACAAAATCAATCACTATACCGAAAATCGGGCATTGTAGGTTGGAACCGTCAAATGTAAGTATATCCGTGCGTTCTGTCTGGAGTCAGTATAAGAAATATTATTCAAACTATTGCGACCTGCTTCGAACCTGAAAATCTGCTTGTACATTGTTTGATAACTGTATCAGCATCGGGACGAATAGTGTCGGAATTAATGACTATTGGCAGTTGATAAAAGTTGTCTATGTCCAGTGGCATACAGGATTCCTGTCCAAAACTATTTTCCTTCAACTTAGTCAAAGACTGTAGTTTTGAATGGACGGTTGGTAACTTCTCAATAATCCGTGGCAATGGCCAATATTGGTACTAGCCTAGATTAAC
>JAPORB010000044.1 GCA_026710425.1 Gammaproteobacteria bacterium | reverse complement strand
GGGTCATGGGGTGATTTTGCTATAGCTAGCCGAGCAAGCCCTTTGGCCTCTGGATGAGGTATTTCTGCCCAACCCCTCTCTTCTTCCCAAGGAGCAAGTCCTCTCCAGGGTATTTCATCGACGATATCATTCGGAGATTGCCATACCACTGGTTTATGAATATCATCTTGTATTATCCCCGCCCAAGGCTTGATTAATTCCAAGATATGTTTGAGCTGCTTTTTACTCGTCCTTGATAACCCATGGAGATTAGCGATGTCAAGTGCAAGCTCATGAAGCGTAATTCCATTTTTCTGTGAAAGGATAGATCGTGCAATTTCAACCAGTATTGCTTGATAATCATAATCAAAATAGCGCGTATGGTCGTATTCATCTGGCGAAGCAGATTCTTCAGTTTTATCAGCTGCCACAAATATTGTCGGTTCATTTTGAATGGTGCCAACTTGATCGATTCCAGGATCCGATCCTCTATCCTCTTCCAGTATTTCATTTAGTCGGCGATCAATTCTATAGATTGCTTCTTCCGGATCTTGGAAATAGTCTGTGGACCACAATCGCACTAGACGCCACCCGAAATTTTCAAGAATAGTGTGTCGTATACGATCGCGATCTCTAGCTGATGGGGACCCATGATACGTTGCTCCATCACATTCAACACCCGCTAAATACATACCAGGGTGATCCGGATGTATTATTCCTAAATCGACTCTAAATTTACTGACACCAATTTGAGTCTGAACCTTCCACCCATTATTCCTTAACGCCCAAGCTACAGCCTGCTCAAAGTCGCTATCAAATTGATCAACTCCATAGTTAGCAGTTGCCTGTTCGGCTAAGGCTACAGGCCCCTTCTCAGCGAATTCTAAGTAGTGCTTAAGATGCTCAACTGCCAATGCAGACGTACGGCTAAGATCAATCATGGAAGAGTCAAAGCTTGAAAATATCAGAACTTCACTGGTAGCTCTGGTGATTGCTACGTTCAATCGACGTTCGCCACCTGACTTATTCAATGGGCCAAAATTCATGCTCATTGTACGGCCACCAACCTCGGTCGGTCCGTAACCTAAGCTCAAGATAATAATATCCCTCTCATCTCCTTGAACAGATTCAAGATTCTTAACAAACACTCCATCATATGTATCGTTAGACTGGAAATAGCGCTCAATCTGCGGATTCTTCCGGCGGAAGTCATCCAGTAAATCTTCTATTGTTCTCTGTTGTTCGGTATTGAGTGTCACGACACCAATAGTCTGAGAGTCATTTGCTGGATTATTTAAGCGTCTAACTATTTCATCAACGACCGCAGCAGCTTCGACTGGATTATTCCTTTTTTTACCTTTTGAATAAACACCATTTACACGACGCAGCGTAACCGCCGATTCCCTGGTATCTGAAGACGGGTACGTAATGAGCGAATTATCGTAATACTTGCTATTAGAGAAAGCGATGAGAGTCTCATGCCGACTCCTATAATGACCCTTAAGTCGCAGATGATGCAATCTTGCAGCGAGTGCTTGATCCAAAATGGATTCTAGGTCTTCTGCGTCTGGGTCATCTACATTTACCGCTCCACTGAAGAAGCTAGTGGGAGGCATTTGCTTCGGGTCGCCTACAACAATCACATTTTTCCCTCGGGCGATCGCCCCAACAGAATCCCAAGTGGTCATCTGCGAAGCTTCATCAAAAATGACCAAATCAAAGCCATTAAAGTCTGAAGGTAAAAACTGAGCGACTGATAATGGCGACATCATCATACACGGGCATAGATCCATTAAACGCTCGCCCATTTCATTGAATAGTGATCGCACTGGCTTATGGCGTGTTCTCTTTTGCAGCTCCCTAGCTAATAAACCAAATTCCTCCGGACTGTCATTTGCGAAAGGATCCGGTATCGTCTTAGCCGCTATTGCAGCCACATAGTCACTAGTCGTTTCTGATACCTCTTCATCCAGCTTTCTGAACTCGTCTATTATCTGTTCATGTGTGGATGCTTTAAACGATCGTAACTCTTCACTTTGATCGATCAACTGCGGAGCCAACCATCGGCAGAAAGCAGTCAGTGCTTGATCCTTGGCGTCATCTGGTTGAATTATTCCTGCTTCTAGGCTGTTGGTAAGGTTCTCCAATTTGTAGCTTGCTAGCACTTACTTAGCGGAAAGCCACTCACTCCATGCCTTGAACTTAGCTGCGCCGCTGATTAGTTGTTCAATTACGGGAGTTATGTGTTCTAAAGTAGAGTTATCATCGAATGATAGTTCCAGATTCTGAGCTTCTTCAGACAGAGTGATGTAGACTGACCAAAGCTGTTTAAACGCATTTTTCTGGTTTGTTGTGTTAGAATTTTCAAGAAAATCTCGACCATCGACTAACTTCGACTTAATCGCTGTTAACAAGACAGCGGGGTTGTCAGTTAGACTCATAGCTCCAACCAATGCTCTGTGTGCATCATTCCCAATAGATGCAGCCAGGCGTAAGCTCTCGGCCGAAGTGCCCCATCCTTGCCATATATTGTCTTCTTCAAATTGGTCTTTGACCGAATTAATTTGATTTTGTAGTGCCGCCGCCTTCTTCAGGTCGCACAGAATCTCCAGATCGTCGAACTTCTTGTATCCCAATTTCTTAGCCACACCATTTATTTTGAACTTAGCGAGGAATCGCTTAAACCAACTATCTTTTGCTTCGTTGTAGACATCCATCCACTCTGACATTGGGGTGTTAGCGAGTATCTCTGCACTAATATGATGCCCAACTGTGTTGAGAGATTGATCAAATGCAGCCTTGGTATCGCTTAATCTTTCTAGATCATTTAATCGGTCTTTCACACCTCTTTGGACGATATAACCCAAGGAATTTGATTCGGCCAACTCGATAAGGCTAGCTAGTTGATTGATACGACTGAGATTCTGAGGCGTATTCTCTTGTAGCTCGAGGTTAAAACTTGATGCAAGGATCGCGGCTGAAGAGTAGACTTTATTGAGTGCCGGTTGATAGCGATTCAAATGTTCTATGACCTGACTTTGCCAAGCATTAGACCAGCTCTTGGCTCGTATAATACTAAATACTGTGGGATCCAGCCGGGATATATCATGGTAAGCTAGAGTAGAGTTCTTAACCGCTGCAAGCATTTCATTGAGTTTTTCCTGGCTATTGACTGGTGCGCTTTCAAACCCGAGGGGCCAGTGAAAACTGAGAGAATGTTTATCCTTGTAAAGCACATCTCTGGCAATGGCGTCGCGGGCGGAAAGACCAAATACGGACTTTTTGTGCAGGTTTTTTACAAAGCCATTGAGTTTATCTCGTTTTTCTTTGAGTGATCTAACGGATTCAATCCAGCTGCCACATTGAGCCTCATCACGTTTATCGGTGGCCATTCTAAGCTGCTCAAGCACTGCTTTCTTATTAGCTTTATTACTGTGTAATTCAAGGCATAAATGGTCGAGCCCCACTTTTTCCATACGCCGATACACAACATTCAGCGCGGCCATTTTCTCAGCTACAAACAGGACTTTTCTACCAAGCGCAAGATTATGGCAAATGATATTAGCAATTGTTTCCGATTTACCTGTTCCTGGAGGACCTTCCAGCACAAAGTCTTGAGGTTTACCTGAAGCTTCTACAGCCACTAACTGCGAACTGTCGCAGTTGAGAGGCGTGAATACTTCTTCGGGGTCAATCTTTTCATCGACTTCGTCTCTTAGAACAAAGTTAGAATTTTGGATATAGGCGTCTTGGGGATGATCAACGAGATGTTTCACAAAAGGATTATCTTTCAGGTCGTCGATTCTATCTTTCAAATCCTTCCACATCAAATATTTCGCAAAAGAAAATGACGCGACAACTAATTCTTCTATGACCTCAAACCCCGGCTGTTCAGCAATGGCAGCGCGCACCATATTCCAGACTTGCTCCACATCCACACCCGACTCGTCTTTAGGCATTGTTTCTCTGTACTGATTCAGATTTATGCTGTGCTCGGTATACAGGAATTCGATGAGCGTCGTGTTGAAAATTGGGCTTTCATCAGGTAACTGCCGAACTTTGATGGGTGCTCTAGCACTGCTCCTTGTGAGTTCTGCCGGGATGAGGATCAAGGGCGCACGATAGGACCGATCATCCTCCGAATTTTCCTTCCAGCGCAGCATACCGAGTGCCAGATAGAGGGTATTCGATCCACCCTCTTCCAGGTCATTCTTGGCTTTCCGTAGCAAATTGACGGAGTTCTGTTCGAGTTTCTTCTTCGACATATTCGCAAGGAGTATATGCTTGTTGAGCTGCTCAAGTGCGTAGTCTCTATGAATGTCAGATCCAAATTGGAGACGAAAGGTTTCTTCACTGCGCTCATTATCATTGAGAGGGCTTTCCTCTGAAGATAGAAAACTAAATGATGCACCATCGGCTAAGTTATCTTCCATGGCACCTATATTAGGGCAGTATAGTTTTATGGCCACAGCACGGTCTTTTAGCGACAACAGCGAATTCCGTTTCGTCAGGTCAAGCAGTTTTCTCTGCCAGGTATCAATGCGCGTGTCCGGTGTTTCATCAACAACCTTTTCATCTGCTCTTACTGGCGGCAGCGGTGGAATGACAGGAAAGCTTAATTCAGCTTCTGATTCGGAGATCTTCTCTTCTGGTTTTTCTTCAACTGTGGATATAGGTTTTATCTTTCTTGAACGCGCCTGTTTAATATCAATGAGATAGACAAAGTCATCTTCTTTTTCTTCGCCAACTAATTCGCGTGCATACTCCTTTGATTGCTCAAAAGTCACAGGCGAGTCATTGGTGACTAGCGTGCTCACAAAGAGGACTAGATCGCGTGCATCGATACGTTTACGAAGATCCATGGGGTCATCATTTGTGAGCACCGGGAAGTGCTCATCAATCAACCAGATGCCAACAAAGGCGTGCTCTTTCCCAAGAGCCACCACCGGATTTAACCCCATTGCTTCAAGGCAGCTGGCAAAGAGCAGTGATGTATCGAGGCAGGCAGCAATTTTTGTAGTGCTTATATCCGAAGCTAGTCGTATACGCTGTCCCTCCCTAGCAAAACCTTGTGGCGGCATCACATAGGCTATTTGCTGAGCGAATATGACGTTCCACAGCGTAGCAACCATCATGTAGGGCTTTTCACGGGAATTGGACTGATAGCCATCTACACTTCTGCCGCACCCTCCTTTCTCCAGTACTTCTGCGACTTGCCTGATTAGAGACTCGACATAGGGGCCGTTGGGTTTTACGAAGGCCGCTAACAGATCTGGCTGCCGACTTTCTCCGCCCCAAAAGTTGGCGGGAAGGACATCAATTGTAAATTCTGTGGTTGTTAAGACCTCCTCAGGTTTATCGCGCAAAGTGACCGATAATAAAACCGCAACCTTCACCTGCTCTGTGAGGTTAAACAGGAGGTCGTGCGGAATGTTCAGCGGCCGCTTAGGAAGTGAGATTGCCTGTCCCTGGCGAATTTCGTCGATATCCCATTTTTCAGGAGCGAAGATCTCTGGATCCGAAGAAAGCGTTACCGTCAGATTCTGCAGCGGAGCGGTTGGTGTGTTACCCAATGCCGCATTCTCTGAGGTCGGAGCGTACAATTTGATATACCTGAACAATGGATAAGCATTTTGCTGCGCGGCCAACGAAAAGGTGGATATATGATCAATTTCCAACTGAACAGCGAGCTCAGATAAGGTCGGTATATCCGTATTTGTAGAATTCATGCCTAGTGCTTCCTTTCAGAGTAAGTTGTTAATCATTATTGTTTTGCTGAATTCATTATTTGGTCAGATAGTATATCCCAAGATCGGCTTGGTTGATGATCCAGAGCAAACTGAACATCATGGCGACTCCTCGTTTTCCAAGGTCATGTGCCTAATTGTGCTTGTCTCAATGAAAATCCACCCCATTCAAAAAATGTGGACCATCAATGGTGAGCACATTGGTGTAAATCTCGATACTGTCGACCGACTTGTGCCCCAGTAGCTGACTTACGTATTTCAGCAGCCGCCCGTGCGACAACAAATGAATCGCAAACGAGTGCTGAAATGTATAGGCTGAAATCGCAAAAGGCGCGCCCCTACACTGTTCACTAAGGTATGAATATGCTGGTTCACCGTCTCGACACACCGAAAAAATCCGTTCAGTCTTTTTGAAATGCTCCGCGTGGAGGTAACTCTGGATCCGATCCTCAAGGTCATGATCGGTGATGGAAGTGTAGCGTTTGGGTGAGCGTTGCAGTGCTTTTTTGGTGGATCTGCCGGGCCGCTGTTTCAGTGTTATGAGAATCACCCCAAAGTCGTAACCGTCATCAATAAAGGCCGTCGGATTGAGTGCTAAAACTTGCGATATTCGGGCACCGATGGTCCACATCAGGTCGAGAATCAAACGAAAGGTTGGGTGTTTTTTGGCATCGAGCAGACGTAGGACTTCCAGCTTGAGCAAGTACACCGGCATGGCGTCAATGGTGTCGAGGACCATGGGAAGTTTGGCGACTAATCGATCCCAATCGACCTGCACAGATTGAATCGGAAAGGCGACCGCCGACACTTCCACCGAGTGAAAGAGTAGCTGGGTGTGCAGGTGTGAAAACCTGCTGTCACTGTGCCTTTTTTGTGCTATTTCTCCGTATAATGTGGTGCAATCTAATCACCATCATTCGCCCCTATTTCGCCGGAATCAAATGATTAGGGTAATTATTAGGGTGTTTCAAAAGTCCGCTCTGCTGACTGATGATGGTTAAATCTGCGCTTGCGGCAGTATTCTAAACCCTAAAATTAGTGCTGACCATTTCGTTTTTGTTGTGGCAACATTTCGGCCATGACTTGTCCGGCCCCTCGGCTACGCCGCCTGTTTGCGTTGTTGAGCGAGATTCCTGAATACCGCAAGCCCCGAGGCATCCGCTATGGTCTAAACACCCTCCTGTCTATTGCAGTGGCCGCACGGATGGCAGGCTGTCGCGACCCGCAGGAACAGCATGTTGCCGTCGCCGTAGAATCCCAGCAGGTTGAGTGCCAAGATCTTTTTAACCGTCAATTTCCCTTGTACCACATTTTTATCCCCTGTTTTGTGCAACGCTTGGGAGCGAAATCCAGCGTATCCCGGCGCGTGGGTCAACAGGAAGGAATGCTACAAGTTTTTGCTTAATATTGTATTTATGGCGTCTCGAGGCCGTGCGCGCAAGGGAGTTTGGTGCCCAGGGGCGGAATCGAACCACCGACACGAGGATTTTCAGTCCTCTGCTCTACCGACTGAGCTACCTGGGCTATTTGGCTTAAATTGGTGTGGAAATTTCGACGAATGTCAAATTCACAAACAAGAATTCAGATACTTTCGCAAGTATTCTCCTTCAGTGATGGAAATATTTTCTTTCAATTATTCATTCTTGCGATTCTGGTATCCTGAGTTTTGAAAATTTGTCCAAAAGCGAGATAATTTAATTAATTTCTGCTCTGTGAGTCAAGCAGGCAACAACGGTCATTGTAACCGGATTCCAACCAGTTCGAATAATCTTATCGAACTCAATACTCAAAGGCAGTTGGTCAAAGAGTCTACTCTCATAAGCAGTATACCATACTAATCCGATATATGTTCGTTACTGCAGCTGATTACCGTTTTTTGAGCAAACAGCTAAGCACAGATCCCTTAATCTTTGTGCCGCTTCCAAAGACTTGGTTTAGGTCCGCTTTCCCTCTAATTCAGGAATAGCGCGGCGGCACTCAGCGAATTTTACTCCTGCAGAGCCTTCTCGCCCGCTATTTTCTTGCTGACCCTTATAGGGGTATGCTGCTGCGTATGGAAAAGGGCGATCTCAATTGCGAAATCGGGGCTGTACTTAAAGTATCCGCCATTTTTGGGATTAGACTGCGTGACTAAGACCATAACCATGCCAACCACTGGGATGGTGAATCACTGACCCTTGCACCCGCCTATGCCATTTGTTCACGGTGGCGCACGGGCAACCAAACTTACAGGCCATGCTGATATCAGGCAATAATAATTTGAGTAAAATTGAGTCCAGCCAGCAGGCGGCACATCACTTTTTGCTGAATGTAGGTGAAGCTCGTAGTATTTTTGCCCATCTGACAAAAACCATTGAAGACAACCAGGGTGCGACTTGTGTTGAACTAGAGCTCAGCGAATTAGCCAAAAATCTCATGGGGCAGATAATTTTTGAATCCTAACTCCATCCAATGCAGTGACTAATGGGACTGATCATCTCAAGTCCAAGCATTGTTGGTTACCTCGTAAAACAACAAACCTAGTTGGATTGTTTAGGAATTATTAAATCAATATCAATTGTCTATTGTGAACTGGTCCAGTACTCATCTGTTCATTAATTGAAAGTGTCGCTCATTGGTGCAGGTAGAGATTAGGACAATCCATGCCAGAGGTCTGTAAATTGCTTATTCAGCGGGAGGAACGTAACCTTCAGCCTTATCGTAATCTTCGTTGTTTAAAAACTTTTCCATTTCTTGTTGAAGATAATTACGGGTGTCAAGCTCCATCAGGTTTAGCTGCTTTTCATTAATCAGCATAGTTTGCAGTGCCTGCCATTCCTGCCAAGCCTGCTGGGAGACCGTCTCATATATTTCCTGGCCTTTGGGGCCCGGATAGGGTGGCAAAGCGAGACCTGGCATCTCTTTGCCATACTTTCTGCAGTTGACCAAGCGACTCATAGGTAAACTCCTGAAGCCTTCAGTGGTTGCGGTTCTGATCCAGTATTGACAGCAGTTTCTTCACCGGGGCAGCCAGACCAACCGCATGTGAATGATCCAAAGGATACCAGAGCCAGCGACCATTTTCGGTCTTTGATGGCAGACAATCCTGTTCTGGCAGTTGCAATGGGATAATATCCAGATGGTAGTGGGAAAAAGTATGGCGAACCGATGCCAGTCTGCGGGCCCCTGTCAGGGGAAAGTGCTGGTTCATCAAGGACGCGACCCTAGCCTGGGGTTGCCCTTCAGGCAAGCTGTAAAGAGATCCCCAAATACCAGAAGGAGGACGTTTCTCCAACAATACAGAACCTGTGCTGTTCAGCAGTATGTACATTACCACAGATTTCGTTGGCAAGGCTTTTTTAGGCTTCCTGCTCGGGTACAATTCGATCTCGTTCTGTGTCCTGGCGCGGCAGCGATTTTGCAATGGACAGCGGGTGCAGTGCGGATTGGTACTTATGCATACGGTAGCTCCAAGGTCCATCATGGCTTGAGTATAATCGGCCACCTGTCGATGAGGTGTCAGCTGTTCAGCCAGTTGCCAGAGTCCGGTATTGATCTTGCCCTGTTCCGGCCAGCCGGCAATCGCGAAACAGCGTGTCAAAACGCGTTTGACATTGCCGTCAAGTATTGGAGCCCGCAGGTCCATGGAAAGTGAGGCTATAGCCCCTGCTGTGGAACGACCGATTCCGGGCAGTTCTTGCAGCAACTGAATATCTCTTGGAAACCTGCCCTGATAGTCTCTACTGACCTGCCTGGCAGCTTTAAGCAGGTTGCGCGCTCGTGCATAGTAGCCAAGACCTGTCCACAGATGCAGTACCTCATCCTCAGTGGCCTTTGCCAGAGACTCCAGTGTCGGGAACTTATCCGTAAAGCAATTGAAATAGGGAATGACCGTCTGTACCTGTGTCTGTTGCAGCATGATTTCCGAAACCCAGACGCGATAGGGCGAGGGGTCTTGCTGCCACGGTAGGCTGTTGCGCCCATGTTGCTCAAACCAGGCCAGCACCCGGTTGACAAAGTCAGTTGCATCCAGCTTGGGTACGTTGAGTCCATAGCGTCGCCACGGCAACATGGAGATCTGTTGTGGGTTTGTCATCACAGGTTTGGGAGACAGATCAAAGTTCTTGCTACCTGGGATTAAGTAAAATGTGCAACAGCTCTCGGGCAGTTTCTGATAGCTCTTCAGGAACCTGATTGCTGATGAATTGTTGCTGTCGGCTGTGTACCGCATCGCTGCCAAGATCTGAAAAAATCTGTCGCACTTCAGTGAACTCTGGACGGCAATAGCGATTGACTTCTTCGTTCAATGCCGCAGCACAATTAACTGGCCATGGCAGATCATGGTAAAGTGCATTTATGGGAATAGTCTGGATTGCGGGCTCCCCCAGCACCGTAAACAACATGTCATAGTCGAAAGTGTCGTTCTCCAAGTCAATGCCGCCTGAACCGCTGATATCAAAGTTATCCATTCGCAGTTTCATTTCTTGATCGGTTGCCACACCATTCTGGAGTAGATGGTAACCGCTTACATTGTTAAACCGGATCACATCTGGCCACTTCTGGATGGCTTCACCAGAGGGACCTAGTGCGGCAATAGCGGTAAAAACCTGTTTGACCAAACCAATGTCTAGGGAGCTACCAGTTACCGAAAAGGCGGTGTTGCCACGGAGGGATGCCATGAGATCGGCGGCAGTCACCCCACTTGCCGAATAGTACGATTCAGACTGCAGAAAGCCGTTGACGTTGCTAAATCGGGAAAATAAGGGAGATAGAAGTGCCAGATTGAGGTCAGCTATCGATGCGGTAACTTCCAATTCAGGTACATTGGACCGGGTATCCAGATGCAGGCTAGCCTGAAGAGTGCCTTCGAAAGTGCTCAGGGGCAAGACTTCAACATCCATTACACCGTCCTCAAGATGCGTAAAGATGTTGATATCACTTAATATCTGTTCATTTATGCGCATTGACTCGAACTCCATAGAACCCAGCACGGTTATGCGTTGGAAAATTGCAATAGGGAGCGAGGACTGATATCGCATTGCCTGACCGAAAGTCGGTGCTTGCGATGTGCCCAGACTGACTATTGTTTTATCAGTGTTGGATGTTTGAGGTAGTAAGGGAGAAAGGTCAAGATTGTCAGCTTTAATGGTGTAGCTCACCGCTGTCGACCGTAATTCGTTTGCAAGCTGCAAACTGGCCTCCGCTTCAAGTTCGGAATCGGCAAAGTGTAAGGATACGGGGCTAAGGTTTGCCTGCTCGCTGTCGCCGTTGAATCTCAGGTCAAAGGACAATTGTCTGTCCTTGGCACTTCCTGGTGTAAGTGGTGGCAAGGGCTGGGGTTTCACCATGCCAAGGGATTCCAGCAAGGCCAACAGGTCAAATGGCTCTGCTGCCAAGCGGCCGGAGTACACGAGTGACTGCCTAAGATTGCTTATGGAAATCTCACCGCTGACCAGTAGTGGAGTTATGCTGGCTCTTAACTCGCTGATATCGATACGGCCTGTTTCCACATCAGCAATCACTTCGCCCTGCAGCATTGCGGTTGTCGGAGCAGACATGCCATTGTTTTCATAGTCGAAATCCAGTTCCACTAAGAATGGCTTTCCGATCCAATTGGTGTTGCTGCTATCAAGATTCAAATGATTGAGGCGATAGCGGCCATTTGTTGAGGCATTTTGTATATCAACACTGGCATTGGAAACGGAAACACGTTCTAACGCAAGGCTCAGATTGTCTCGCCAGCTGGCATCGTTACCGTCACCATTAATATTCTCATCGGGTAAGGTACCTGATGAAACTGCCCTGCTTTCCCAAATCGAGTGGCCTTCGGCATCCTTAAAGTAGTTCAAGTGAAGTCCCTCGGCGTGGATTTGTTTTACACTCAGTCGACGGTTAAGCAGTGGTATCGCCTCAATACCCAGAACCAGTCGAGTCATGGAGGCCAACTCCTGTGGATGCAACGGGTTTTGCAGCCGCACATCCGATAGAGTCAATTCCAAAGCAGGAAAGAAATTAAGGGACAAGTCACCGCCGATAGTCAGCCGATAGCCAGTTTTACCTTCAATAGCAGAGGCGATGGCGTTTTTGTTAGCTTCGGAATTTACTTGGCTCAAAAGGATTACTGAGCTCGAGAGCACGAGCACCACGAACCCGAGCAGGTAGAAGGAAACAGATTTGAAGAGAAGTCGGAACATTTGAAGCATTACATGGTGGATACCTGTAGCGGCAATGCCAGAGGTCACTGTCTGAAACCAGTGCCAGCAGCAATACTGCCAGTGTCATCATGGGCAGGAGTATGTAGCAGTTCACTACCTAGTAGCCTAGTCTACCGGAACTACTGCCACTATCGCCACTATGCACTTATGGTGCATTGCTCACTGACGCAATCGGCGGCACTGCTTTTTCTTTTATTTAGGGATTGCGAACCCTATAATAAGCAAAAACTCGGACTTACTCACAGCAGGATCAACCATGGGTACTTCAGCTACCGACCCACGTCAGGCAACGGTCGAGCGCAACACTAGGGAAACACAGATCAGCATTTCGATCAATCTTGATGGCAGAGGTCAATTGGAGGTAGAGACAGGATTGCCGTTTCTTGATCACATGCTGGATCAGGTTGCCCGGCATGGATTGATCGATTTATCGGTCAGAGCCAAAGGGGATCTGGAGATTGATGCCCACCACACAGTTGAAGACATCGGGATTACCCTCGGGCAGGCCATAGACCAAGCCTTAGACAAGACTGGCATCCGCCGTTACGGCCATGCCTATGTGCCGTTGGATGAAGCCCTGTCCCGAGTTGTCATTGACTTTTCCGGTCGTCCCGGTCTTGAGTACCATGTTCAGTTCACTAGAGGCAGGGTGGGCAGTTTTGATGTTGACCTCTTCCATGAGTTTTTTCAGGGCTTCGTCAATCACGCGCTAGTGACCCTGCATATCGATAATATCCGTGGCAAAAACGCCCACCACCAGATCGAAACCATCTTTAAGGCCTTTGGGCGGGCAGTGCGGATGGCCATAGAACTGGACCCAAAACAGGAAGGAGTAGTGCCTTCAACCAAGGGCTCACTCTAGATAACACCGAAGACCCCGCTACAGATTCTTTTCTGGAAACGACCTGTTTGATGAATAAGATCGCTGTCATTGATTACGGCATGGGCAACCTGCATTCCGTGGCTAAGGCACTGGAGCATGTCGGGAATGAATTGACTGCCCGCACCGGAGAGCCGACGCAAGTATTGGTAACCGCAAATCCAGAGCGAATTGCCACTGCTGATCGCGTGGTATTTCCCGGTGTGGGTGCCATTCGCGATTGCATGGCAGAGATTCATCGATTGAACGTCGGGGAAATTGTTGCCATAGCCATGAAATCCAAACCGGTCCTGGCCATTTGTGTTGGCATGCAGGCTCTAATGCAGGTTTCCGAGGAGAACGGTGGTGTCGACTGCCTAGGGTTTATGAAGGGCAAGGTGCGCTATTTTGGGGACAGTTTGCTTGACCGCCAGGGGCAACGTCTGAAAGTTCCTCATATGGGCTGGAACCAGGTTAAACAAACCCGGCTACACCCATTATGGAAAGATGTGCCCGACAAAAGCCGCTTCTATTTTGTACACAGCTACTATGTTCAGATGGATGAGGTCGAAAAGATAACCGGGGTAACCGATTATGGTACCGAGCTTGTTGCAAGCCTGGCGGATAATAATATTTTTGCCACCCAGTTCCACCCGGAAAAAAGTCAGACCTCAGGGCTGAAGTTACTCAGCAATTTTTTGCAATGGGATGGCAGCTGCTAATGCTGGTTATCCCTGCCATAGATCTGAAGGATGGTCAATGTGTGCGACTGCGCCAAGGGCGTATGCAAGATGCCACTGTTTTTTCAGATGATCCGGTATCGCAGGCTAGGCATTGGGTAGAGCAGGGGGCAAGGCGGCTGCATATTGTGGATCTCAATGGGGCCTTTGCAGGCACCCCGGTCAATGGCGAAATCGTTGCCAGCATTGCTCGCTGTTTTCCTGAATTGCCAATCCAGATTGGTGGAGGCATTCGAGATTTAGACTCAGCACACTTTTATATTGATGCTGGCGTAAGGTATCTGATTATCGGGACTCAGGCAGTTAAAAATCCCGGATTTGTAAGGGATGTCTGCGAGGCATTTCCAGGCAAGGTCATTGTTGGTATTGATGCCATTCAAGGCAAAGTAGCGACAGAAGGCTGGGCTGATGTGTCCGAGCTTGAGGCCAGTGAGGTTGTAGCGCAGTTTTATGGTATGGGCGTGGTGGCAGTGGTATATACCGATATTGCGCGCGATGGGATGATGCAGGGAGTTAACCTAGAGGCAACGGCGGCACTTGCTGCACATTCAGCCATTCCTGTTATCGCTTCTGGCGGCATTGCCAAGTTGGCTGACATCGTTGATTTGCAGGAAGCAAGCAGGAACAAGGACGGCGGTGGCATCTTGGGTGCCATCACCGGGCGTGCTCTTTATGATGGCAAGCTTGATCTGAGGGAATGCCAGGCCTATTGTGATGCGGAGTGCTGAATGGGTCTGGCCAAACGCATAATTCCCTGTCTGGACTGCGATAATGGCCGGGTGGTGAAGGGAGTAAGATTTGTCGACATCCGCGATGCGGGCGATCCGGTGGAAGTCTCCAAACGTTATTGTGAGGCTGGTGCTGATGAGATCACCTTTCTTGATATCACAGCCAGCCATCAGGATCGCGATACCACAGTTGAAACCGTGCGTGCCATTGCCAGTCAGGTGTTTATTCCCTTGACTGTGGGTGGAGGTATTCGCACACTGGAGGATATTCGAATCCTGCTTAATGCTGGTGCAGACAAGGTGTCGATTAACACTTCAGCGGTCAAAAACCCTGAATTGGTGAAACAAGCATCTGCCCGTTTTGGTTCCCAGTGCATTGTGGTAGCTGTGGATGCAAAGCAAGTCCCGGCTTCGGGTGAAATGCCACGCTGGGAGATCTTTACCCATGGTGGACGCAAGGCGACTGGCATTGAACTGCTTGGCTGGGTAAAACGGATGGTGGATTCCGGTGCAGGTGAAATCCTTCTCACCAGCATGGACCGTGATGGCACCAAAAAGGGATTCGACCTGGCCCTTAACCGCGCCGTCAGTGAGGCAGTCTGTGTACCTCTGATTGCCTCAGGGGGTGTTGGCTCCCTTGAGCATCTAGCCGAAGGGGTACTGTTGGGCCATGCTGATGCAGTATTGGCTGCCAGCATATTTCATTTTCAGGAATACTCCATTCAGCAGGCCAAGCAGTACATGGTCAGCCAAGGCATTGAAGTCAGGCTGTAGAGACCAAAACCGTCAATGTCCAGGCTCAACACTTAAGACAGAGGCAATGGTGAGTCAGTTCCCGATGTTCCAGGCCACAGTGTCCGCATCGCTACGCTGGGATGCCTTCAAGGCATTGATTCCCTTCAGTAGATTCAGGGCCTGATTTAGCGGGTAGTCTGCAACCAGGACTTCCTCGGCAGTAATCTCAGTGTCCGCACCTGCCAAATTACCGTCCGCCCGTGGCTGTTCGCTTTCTTGCCCATTGGCATTGTTAAGTGCCCCCGGCAAATCTGCTTCGTTGTACTGACGCATGTTTCTACGGCGGCGGGTGACAAAAGCATCGTCAGCGATGACATCCGGTGTGATGCCTTGGGCCTGTATGGATAGCCCATTGGGTGTGAAATACAGGGAGGTGGTGAGTTTGATGGCGCGGGTTTCATCCAGTGGCAGTACGGACTGCACTGATCCCTTGCCGAAGCTGCGGTTGCCCATGATAATGGCGCGGCCATGATCCTGCAGTGCCCCGGCAACTATTTCCGATGCTGAGGCAGAACCGTTGTTGATTAGCACTACTAGGGGGGTGTTTGGTGCGGTGGTTTCGGGTGTGGCAAAAAACCTAAGGTCATTGCCTTCAAGTCGGCCTTCGGTATAGACAATGAGCCCCTCATCAATAAAGTTGTCGACCACACGCACGGACGCTTGCAGCACACCACCGGGGTTATTGCGCAAGTCAAGTACAAGCCCCTTTAGCTCACCGTGTTGCTGG
>JAPORB010000030.1 GCA_026710425.1 Gammaproteobacteria bacterium | reverse complement strand
GAAAGAAGGCTTCACGGCCAACCTCTGCCCGGTCAGTATCGCCCAACCAGATTTCCAGCGGATTCGGCGCAGCAGGAGAAGGTTTTGGAAATGCTTCAGTAATCATAGTCGTATAATACCACAAATGAGGATGACATAAGCCTTCATTGCATGCTCCTTGTTCTAGCCGGGAAAGGCCGCGGTAGATTTAGTATGCTGAATAAAGATGTAGTCTGAAATATCAATGCTGCTACGATCGCTGTTGCATGTCACAGCTTGCAGACCATTTTCAGAGATGATCGAGAGGGTTCCATTCTCGGTTTCTCCATAGTCAAATTTATTGCCGCATCCAATCGATTATGCAGTGCTTAGTTTTGGTGCAACTTATGAACAATAACTCTTCACTTTGCATAGGAAACTCATTGAGTAACGTTAATTAGTGCAAACATTAAGTATCAAGAGAAATCATGTGATATAGTTCTATATTGCCTTCCCGGCTGTCATTACCGAATTAACAGTCAGAGATTCTGATATTTCAGTTATTCTCCAGTTCTTCTTTTGATGCGAAATTTGGCCTCAACGCAGGCTTGGCAGCTTCAATTTTACTGTATTGTTAATTAGACAATCTCTTTGTCTCAATTAGTGAATCTTCGCAACTATTGGCAAAAAGTGTGGATGTTCGTGCCCTAAATCAAATTTCAACTATTCAATTCCTATACTAGGCTACAAATTTTTAATCTTCGGAATTCCCAGAATTGTTTGCTATCATAGACTTCTTGATCGTCAAGGATGATCCATGCTTTATCCCGTAATTCTGGCTGGCGGCATTGGCACCCGGCTTTGGCCGCTTTCCCGCAGTGCCATGCCAAAGCAGTTCGTTGCAATTGCCGCCGGACAATCACTTCTTGAGTCCACACTGAATCGCCTACATGGTCTTCAGGGTCTGGGGCCTGTCAACATTGTTTGTAACATTGACCATCGGTTTCTGGTTGCTCAACAGCTGGAACAGCGGAAGCAATCTGCAAGAAAGTCAGGTTTTATCCTGCTGGAACCTGTGAGCCGAAACACGGCACCTGCAATCGCACTCGCCGCAATGACAGCTTTTCAGCAAGATGTTGATGCCAGTTTGCTGGTGTTACCGGCAGACCACCTGATTAGCGACAATGCAGCCTTTCAAAGCGCAGTCAAAACTGGCTATCTTATTGCACAGCAAGATAGTCTGGTGACCTTCGGCATTGTGCCGACAGGTCCAGAAACAGGCTATGGTTATATCAAGCGGGGTGATAGTCACAAGGTGGGTAAAGGGTTTGAAGTTGCCAAATTTGTGGAAAAACCGGATCTGGCACGGGCACAGGCCTACCTGGCAAGTGGAGAATACTGCTGGAATAGTGGAATGTTCCTGTTCAAGGCCAAGTCCTACCTAAGTGAACTAGAGAGGCTGGCTCCGGATATCTATTCTCACTGCGAATGCGCCTTCAAGGAGCTGGAAAGAGATATTGATTTTCTGCGCATACCCGAAAAACATTTTGAGGAATGTCGTAGCGAGTCTATCGACTATGCTGTAATGGAAAAAACAAATCGTGCCGTTATGGTGCCCCTCGAGACTAACTGGAGTGACTTGGGGTCCTGGGATGCGATGTGGAAACAGGGAGAAAAGGACATTCAAGGGAACATGATTACCGGTGATGTGTTTCAGATCGGGGCCCGAAACAGCTATCTTCACTCTACTTCCCGGCTTCTCGCCGTACTGGGTCTAGATAATACTGTGGTGGTTGAAACCCCGGATGCGGTGCTGGTGGCAGAAAAGCAGCAGGCCCAGCAAGTCAAAATGCTAGTGCAAGAGCTTGGTGCACAGCGACGCAAGGAAAAAGATCATCATTCATTGGTGTATCGTCCTTGGGGCATGTTTGAATCCCTGGCCCAAGGTAGCGGTTTTCAGGTAAAACATATCGTAGTCAACCCTGGATCTGCGATCTCGTTGCAACGGCACCAACATCGGTCTGAACATTGGACTGTAGTCAAAGGTAAGGCAAGTATATATATTGATGGCAGAGAGTTTTGCCTTGAAGAGAACGAATCCACCTTTGTGCCACAGGGTAGCAGACATCGACTCTCCAATCATGGTGAGCTTGCTGTAGAAATCATTGAAGTTCAGGTAGGTGAGTATCTTGGTGAGGACGACATAGAACGCTTTGAGGACCTGTATGGACGCTAGCCGGAAGCGCATTCAGGCGCAATATAGATCAAACTGCCCGGTAATTTTTACAAATATCAGCGGAGACAATCAGTATGACCTGTTATTCGGGTTAACAGGTGTAGATCAGTATTTCAGGTTCATCCCATGAAAAACCTGAGAAAGCATTTGTTTGTAAACTTAACCTAAAGTGCAAACTGTTACGATCATATAAACTATTGGTAGCAGGTCAGTTGTCGAGGGTATGATGAGTCAGATTAAAAAATGTTTGTTTCCAGCGGCTGGCTATGGCACACGGTTCTTGCCGGCCACCAAGGCTATGCCAAAAGAAATGTTGCCTATAGTCACCAAACCGCTAATCCAGTATGGCGTTGAGGAGGCCATGCAAGCTGGTATAACTGAAATGGCGATAGTCACTGGTCGTGGCAAACGTGCCCTGGAAGATCATTTTGACATCAGCTTTGAACTGGAGCATCAAATCCAGGGGTCTGACAAGGAGGAAATGCTGAGCGAGACTCGAAGAATCATGGACCAATGCAGTTTCTCCTATACGCGACAGGTTGAAATGAAAGGGCTAGGGCATGCCATTTTGGTAGGGCGCAGGTTGATTGGTCTGGAGCCGTTCGCCGTAATTCTCGCTGATGACTACTGCATTACCGAGGGGGAGAGCGTGTTGTCTCAGATGGTGAAGCTGTATCAAAAGTATCAGTGCAGTATTGTAGCCATTGAGGAAGTGCCGAGGAATGAGACATTAAAATATGGTGTTATTGAAGGTGATATTGAGTCAGAGAATGTCTATCGGATCAGCAATATGGTAGAGAAGCCGACACCAGAGCAGGCTCCAAGTAATCTGGCAATAATTGGCCGCTATATTCTGACACCGGACATCTTTAAAATCATAGAAAATACTCCGCCGGGCAAGAATGGCGAGATGCAAATTACTGATGCTCTGCTCACACAAGCAAAAGCAGGTGGAGTTATCGGTTACCGGTTTCAGGGGCAGCGTTTCGATTGCGGCTCCGTTGCTGGTTATATTGATGCCACCAATTACACCTATCAGCAACAGAATGATTAGTGCCCAACCATGAGAATTTCCTGTTTCAAGGCTTATGACATTCGTGGTCGGGTGCCAGATCAGTTGAATGAGGAAATCGCCTTTCATATCGGGCGTGCATACGCCAGCTTTCTACAGCCAAAGAGGGTGGTGGTGGGTTTCGATATTCGCTTAACTTCGGAAGCACTGTGCAATGCGTTAACCCGCGGACTAGTTGATGCCGGTGTGGAGGTATTAAACATTGGTCGATGCGGCACCGAAGAAATCTACTTTGCCACCTCTCATCTCAAGACGGACGGCGGTATCGTGGTAACGGCCAGCCATAATCCGAAAGACTACAACGGCATGAAGCTGGTTCGAGAAGAGTCCAGACCCATAAGTGCCGACACTGGGTTGACCAATATCAGGACAATGGCGGAGGCAGGACACATTCAACCAACGTTGCAAACGGGATCAGTGCACCAGGCAAATATCAGGGCAGAATATATTATGCATCTGCTGAGCTATGTGAATATCGGCACATTGAAGCCGCTGAAGATAGTTTGCAATGCCGGCAATGGTGGTGCGGGACCAATTATCGATCTGCTCGAGCAGCATCTGCCATTTGAATTCATCAAATTGCATCATGAGCCAGACGGGAACTTTCCCCATGGGGTGCCCAACCCCATGCTGGTAGAAAACCGGGCACCTACCATTGATGCCATCATCCGTGAGGGGGCCGACGTTGGTCTTGCCTGGGACGGAGATTTCGACCGATGTTTCTTCTTTGATGAGGCGGGTAACTTTATTGAAGGATATTACATAGTAGGTCTGCTGGCTCGTACATTTCTGGAAAAACATGGCGGTGGCAAAGTGGTTCACGATCCTCGATTGATCTGGAATACTCTTGAGATTGCCCGATCCCTGGGTGGCGAGACCGTTCAATCCAAAAGTGGACATGCCTTCATCAAGGAATGCATGCGACAGGAAGATGCCCTCTATGGAGGTGAGATGAGTGCCCACCACTATTTCCGAGATTTCTTCTATTGTGACAGTGGCATGGTGCCTTGGCTTCTAATTCTGGAGTTAATGTGTACACAAGACAGTTCCCTGTCAGAACTGGTCGCCGAACGCATGCAGGCTTTTCCAGTCAGTGGTGAAATCAATCATACTGTCGGTGATCCCCGGGCACTGCTCAAGTTCATTGAAACCCGCTATGGCGCATCAGCTGATAACGTGGATTATACTGATGGCCTGTCGGTGGGCTTTCCAGATTGGCGATTTAATTTGCGAATGTCCAATACCGAACCAGTGGTACGGCTCAATGTGGAGGCTCGAGGTGATAAAGCTCTTATGAAAGCTAAAACCGAAGAGCTTTTGACGCTTATCAGATCCCAAGAAGTGTATCAGTCTCAACATTGATAAGGATGTCTCAAGGGTAGTGTTACTGTGGACCATGAATGACGGTAGCAACCCCGTAAAAGGAGTAACCCCAATGGTAATCGACCAGTCATCTTGGTGTATTGGTATATCGCCTTGCTCAGCTAGTATCGACAAAATCAGTTAAGTGCGACAGCGTATTCAGGTCTTAAGCCTGACCTTTAATTTTATCTTCTGTCGCCACGTCTGATCAGGTGCAATGGCACCGACCGCAAATCAGTCGAAGAGAATTTTGCATAGCTGAAAGCGCAATTTACCCGATACAATACAGTCAAGCCCATGAGCAGGACTGATAATAGCCGAAGGTGATTTAGTTTTTATGCCATTGCTTACTCACCCCATTTCAGCATCAGCTCCATCAGCCCCTTAGTTGATGGATCTAGAGATTCTCGTTGTGCTTGGTCTGCAAAGGCAGTATAGAGCGACTCCGACAAATCCTTGCCCAGTTCAACCCCAAACTGGTCAAATGCATTGATACCCCAGATGACACTCTGTACGTACACTTTATGCTCATATAGAGCGATCAAGGAACCAAGATTATAGGGAGTTAGGTCAGCTAACAGCAATGTGTTACTGGGGCGATTACCTGGAAATGATCTCGCTTCATCAGTTGGATGCAGTCTGCCCTGCAACAAAGCAAGACTCTGGCTCAGACAATTGGCCAGCAGTTGCCTGTGCTGGGGTAATTCATCAGCCACTGCCGACTTGGCTACCGCAATAAAGTCTACTGGAATAAATTCGGTGCCCTGGTGCAGCAACTGAAAGTAGGAATGTTGACCATTGGTTCCCTCAGTGCCCCAGATAACCTCACCGGAATTGGTGTCAATGACTGAACCGTCCTTGGCAGTGCGCTTGCCCAGACTTTCCATGCAGAGTTGCTGAAGGAACCGGGGCAATTGCCTGAGAGGTTGGGCATAGGGAACCACCGCTGAGCTATGGGCATTGAAGAACCCGGTATACCAGATAGATAACAGTGCCATGACAACTGGAATGTTTTGCTCCAGGGGTGAGGACTGGAAGTGTCGGTCCATGCTGTAGGCACCAGCCAGTAAATCCCGAAAATTCTCCATTCCAATGGCTAGCGCAATGGAGAGTCCAATGGCCGACCACAGGGAAAAGCGTCCCCCTACCCAGTCCCAAAGAGGGAATAGGTTCTGCGAGTTGATGCCGAATTCCTCGGCTGCTTTCAGGTTGGTGGTGATGGCAATAAAATGCCGGGCAATATCGTCTTTGCCGTGGCCTGCCAGTAGAAACCACTTCCGTGCCGAATTGGCATTCTCACGAGTCTCAAGGGTACGAAATGACTTGGAGGCGATAATGAACAGAGTGCGAGCCGGATCCAGTTTTGCTAGTGTAGCTGTAAGCTGTACAGGGTCCACATTGGAGACAAAATGCAGTTTAACTTCGCTACATGAATAACTGGCAAGAGCCTCGCTGACCATGGCTGGGCCCAAGTCCGAGCCACCAATACCGATATTCACCACATCACTGATCCGTTCACCAGTGCAACCTTGCCATTCACCTGAATGCACCGCGTGAACTAAATCTGCCATGCGTTGGATAGTGGTAACTACTTCGGGGTAAGGATTATTGGTAGGGGGTATTCGCAAGGCGGTGTGCAATGCTGCTCGGTTCTCGGTGATGTTGATCTTTTTGCCAGTGAACATGGCCTCAATGGCAGCGGATACTTGCGTTTGTTGGGCGAGGCAAAACAGCAGTTGCATGGTCTCGGCGGTACAAAAATTTTTTGAGTAGTCCAGTAGCAGCTGCTCGTGTTGCAAGGAGTACTCACTGAACCGCTTATTGTCATTCAGAAGGTCGCAGCAACGAGAATCTCTCTGACTGAACCTGGTGCTATGAGCCAGTAATGCCTGCCAGGCGGGTGATGCTGAAAGAGAGGTCATGCTGCTTTATTGGGCCTGTCAATGGAGAGCATAATGCAGCATACTGATTCGGTTGAGGACTGCACCATTAGAAGCCTGATGATGATAGGTGCACTCCAAGTCAAAGCTATACTACTGCACGGGGGGAGACTACAGAGAATTTTCGCCTTCTGCTATTGAAAAATTCGCAAAGTGCTGATACTATTAAAATGTTATGGGTTGAGTTATAATCCATTCTTTGTGCCGCTATAGCTCAGCCGTGGTAGAGCAGCTGACTTGTAATCAGCAGGTCCCGAGTTCGACTCTTGGTGGCGGCACCATATCCCATTGAGCTCAAGTTTCCCAATAATGACAGGAAACGACAAAATTGCCAACCAAAGACTCCACCAAATAGCATCTTTACTTGCGTGAAGATGCACTCCCTTCCTGCTTGACATAGTATGTTGGACAAGCTTTTCGATATTTGAAGAGAGGCATTAGGTTGCACAATTGCGCTGGGGTATGAATCTGGCTAAGCATTCGCTGAATGCTCAAATAATGTGAGTCGCAAAAAGACAGAGTTTTTGATCCAAGCAAAGGACGCTCGCTTTCGCCAATGGAATTCTTTTGGAATTGACTCGAATCCAGCTAATGGATAAGGCAAATGGCACCAAGCCATAGTTTTGACATGAACATACTAGTCAATTGCCCTTTTGATGCCAAATACGCTCCCATACTTTAAGCTACTGCAACTCCCCGTGCTACAAGATCCGCTTTTGACCGCGAAGGCACTGCTTACGGACGGAGTGCTCGACAGTGCCATTTCCGGCGACTGGAACATCACAAACCAAGATGTGATCCTTCTCGCTGACGATTTATGATCCTTACCAATCTGCAAAGAAAGGCGGTCCGGGTGATTCAATATGACTGTATAAGCAGGGTGGTTGCCGCCCGTGAACAAGTCTTTCATCGCGGATACGCAGTTGGTTTCAACTCACTGATTGCACTGACCTCTTGATTCCAACACAGTAGGCATATGGCAGATCCTTGTGCATAGACGCCCCTAAATTTTCCATATTGGCCGTTCGCAAACTGGTAGCAAACATGCTGGTGCATTAGGATTTTGCGGTTACTGGTGCCGGTTCCATGGTGGAGATATTCTTGGACCACATCGAAATCATCAATCCGGACGAATCGCTGATTGAATTCGCTAGCGTGATTTGTGCACCGCCCCTAAACCGTGCCTATCTGCCGAATTGGGTGGCCCAGATTGCAAATGGAACCAGGGATTTTGCTTTACAAGTTACCGTGACAAGGAGAATTCCGCGCAATGAAGTTTTCTTAAAATTCTGATATAAAAGACATTTAGTCTCCAACTTTTGTTTGACTGCCATTTGATGATCAGGGTATGGGAGTGGACAGCCCTGCGACTCTTCTGCAAATAAGATTCCTTACTTTTTTTCCGGGATTGTGCTGTATAGTATTTGCCAAATAGTATTTGCCAAATAGTTGCGATGAGATACATCGACACATTCCATGTGCAGATGCCGTCTGGCCTTTATTCGGGCGGCGGAGATTAAAATCTGACGGTCCAGGTTAACAACTGCTTGAAAAGCTAGGCCAGCTGTGGAGGCGCAAAAGCCCGCGTTAAACAGTAAGATCAAGCGAAGGCTGAGCAGGGAAGATTGCGATAGATGATTTACAGCATTACCGCAAACGATGGCGAACTGCAGATGGCAGAAAGCTTTAGCTGCAAGGAGCTTCATGACCGAGACCGGACAGAGATCAAGGACCGGATATCAGTCGCCATCAATAAAGGGGAAAATGCACAAAGCCAAGTGGTGCAGTGGGTTAAGTTGATATGAATATGTTGCTTGCTGTGTAACTTATTACTTCAAATATTCCAAAATATACATTCTTTATGTTGGACTCTCAACAAATCAGCGAACTAGTTGTAAGTCATGGCGCAACAGTTAATGTTGGTCGATCAATCAGGCAGCTGATTCTGGATGGCGAGCTTCCTCGCCTAAAAGAAGCCACAATTTTGGAGGGCAAGGTCTCGGACTCGGTTTTTGGACCACAGCTAACGAACCGTGACGGACAGCCGCTGCGCCTTATGTTCCGCAATAACCGGATTTCCACCCATGACATGAATCGCGGGACTATTCCCTTCAAAGACCAGGTGTTGGCTGTTAATCATCACCATATGCTGAATCTGGTGGCACCAGTTCTAGGCTCTTCTCAGTTCTCTGTGCCAAATCTTGCCCCCGTTACCTGTGTCATTGCAGCTGAGAACCTTGAGTTGTTTCAATTAGAGAATGTACTGCGCCTGTATAATGCGGAAAGCTCTACCAGCACATCTCTATATCAGCATTGGAGTGAGGCCAGAGACAAGGGTCTGGAAGTGATGCATTATGCTGGACACGAAATCAGTGTGAGTGACCTGACTGTCAATGGCAGATTACCCTATCTGATGGATACACCTAGCACCAAGGATTGCGAGGACAGGACCATGGACCCAAAGTCTCTGATAATGGCTGGTGTATGCACTGAAGCACAATACACGCAAATTCGCAATTCCTCACTGATGGCGTTTGGTCTAGTCTCATCCTATCTGGCAACTCGGGAGATGGTGCTGGTGGACACCAAAACAGAGCATGGGATTAATAGTCAGGGGCAGATTGTCGCAGCTGATGAATTGTATACCATGGATTCATCCCGGTTCTGGAAACTTGGCGAAGATGGGCAGCTATTGATGCACAACGGCAGACCGGTGTCGTTCTCAAAAGAGTTTGCCCGCGGTATGGTTACCAATAAGAGGCAGCAGTTTTCAGCGGAGCAGGCCAATGAAATAGCTGTCCGTTACATCCAGGGGCTACAACATCTGACAGGCGAAGCATTCAGTCCTGACTTGCGCTCCAGAGATGAGCGCATAGTGGATTCTACTCAGCTAGTCTTGGATTACCTCCTGTAACGGGGAGCGGCGGTACACTCTTTGCTTGGGGTCGTTAAGTTGAGGCAGTGAAACAAGCAATAAAACTATTGACAAAGTTCGTTATAGAAGATTAGGAAAATTTAATGAGCCATCTAATAAAACTATGGGTCACAAGCTTGCTATGTGTATTGCTAGTCACCTGTACCCCTGAATCTGTAGTTGAGCAACCGCAGATTTCTGCAGAGGAAGTGACCGCCGCTGACTACCGGCGCGCCGAGCAGTATCTGGCCGAAAATACCCGCAAACTGGTTTATGACACACTCCTTGATCAGTTTTGGCAGTCGGACGATCGACTGGTGTATCGAAAGCGCACTGTGGATGGTTTGCAAACACTGCTAGTTGATCCGAAAAGTGGTAATCGGGAACTTCTATTCAATAACGCCATGCTGGCTGTTGCTTTGGACACTTATGTCGAGGAAGTCGATGCTGATGATCTGGAGCTTGATAATATTGAGATTACAGCCGAATCAGGATTGATCGAGTTTGACTATGAGGATCGACATTATACCTTCAACCCAACGGATCAGTCCCTGATACAGCATGCTGAAACTCCCAAGCATGAATTTCTGTCACCGGACGGGTCCCGGGCAGTCTTTATTGAGGCGCATAATCTGTGGATGCGCAATACGGCCAGTAACGAGTTAACCCAGCTGACGTTTGATGGGATAGAAAACTATGGTTATGGGACCAACAATGCGGGTTGGCTTCGTGATGAGATGCCAGTGCTGCTGTGGTCGCCTGACTCAAGTAAGATTGCCACCTTTCGTCACGATGGTCGGGAAGTCGGGGAGATGTATCTTTACACCACCGAGGTAGGTCACTCCGAACTGGACACCTGGAAGTACCCTTTGCCCGGCGATGAGCATATTTTTATGATTGAGCGGGTAATCATTCATCTTGATCCTGTACCACGGCTGGTGTTTCTGGACATGCCGCCGGATGCTCATCGCTCTTCTACCTCCGATCATATAGCCGATAGGGATGGCAGTTTTTTGGATGTGGAGTGGAGCGAGGACAGCGAAAGTCTTGCCTTCTTATCCTCTTCAAGGGATCACAAGTCTGCCACCCTGCAGATTGCAAATGCCGCCACCGGAGCGGTCAGGGATATCTACACTGAAACAGTTGCAACCTACTTTGAATCTGGATCTTCTTCTGCCAATTGGCGAGTGATGCACCAGCGCGAAGAGTTTCTGTGGTTTTCCGAGCGCGATAACTGGGGCCATCTTTACCTTTTTGATTTGCAATCCGGCAAGCTCATGCAGCAGCTAACCAGTGGTAACTGGGTTGTACTGGAGGTTCAGCAGCTGGATGAGGAGAACGGTCAGGTGTATTTCACTGGTGGGAATAAAGAGGCAACCGACCCCTACTTTAGCCACTTGTACCGCACGAGTCTGGATGGTTCAGAGCCAACGCTGTTAACACCCGAACCTGCCAATCATGTTACCCGATGGTCGGATTCAGGCGCGTATTTTACCGATGTATATTCCACACCTACCGATGTTCCTGTGGCTGTTATTCGCAACCGGGCGGGTGAAGTGGTCATGGAGCTGGAGCGAGCTGATATCTCGGCATTGTTAGCCGCCGGTTGGGTTGCACCAGAGCCTTTCACCGTCAAGGCAAGGGATCAGTTGACTGACCTTTATGGTCTGCTTTACAAACCCAGTAACTTTGATGAGACTGCCACCTACCCAGTTTTAAATTATCTCTATCCAGGGCCGCAAGCTGGCAGTGTAGGCACTCGCTCATTTCTTGCTTCAAGACGCGACAAACAGGCTCTGGCTGAGCTGGGGTTTGTGGTGGTGGAAGTGGATGCCATGGGCACTCCCCGTCGCTCCAAGTCTTTTCACGATGTGTATTACGGTGATATGGGTGACAACGGTCTGCCAGATCAGATTGCCGCCATACAGCAACTAGCAGCGAACCGGTCCTGGATGAATCTCGAACGGGTAGGAATCTGGGGACACTCCGGAGGTGGATTTGCCTCGACAGCCGGTCTGCTGCGCTACCCGGATTTCTACAAGGTAGCAGTATCCAGCGCAGGTAATCACGACAACCGAAACTACGAGGATGACTGGGGAGAGAAATGGCAAGGGCTGCTGGGGACCTATTCTGAGTCTGGAGTCAATGACAACAGCGAAACAGACTCCGGCCCTCGCACTAACTATGATAATCAAGCCAACCAGCTACAGGTCGAGAATCTGCAGGGCAAGCTGCTGCTGGCGCATGGCTTGCTGGATGACAATGTATCGCCTACCAACACTCTGCTGATGGTACAGGCACTGATAGAGGCGGAAAAGGAGTTTGATTTGCTGCTTTTACCCGAGGCTCGCCATGGTTTCGCCAATTCCCGCTACTTTATGAAGCGACGCTGGGATTATTTTGTGGAACACCTCAAGGGCACAGAACCACCGATGGATTTTCGTTTTGAGGACAATATTCCCTGACAACCAAAGCCAGGAAAAAGGGACATTGCGGCAAAGGGCGTGGAATTTGTAGCCATGATGGTGGAAGTCGAATGGGCACTGGCCGCTTTTGCCAGTTTTATGTGGGGACCGCAGCTGGTAGTACTGCTGGTTGGTGGCGGCTTATTTTTCATGGTGCACTCCCGCTTGCGCCATTTTATTTATCTGCGCCATAGTTTCGATCTTTTGCGCGGTAAGTATACCGGCCAGAGTAGTGCAGCCGCAGGTGACATTACTCACTATGCGGCACTGGCGACAGCATTATCCGGAACCATTGGTTTGGGCAATATCTCCGGTGTTGCCGTGGCGATAACGACTGGTGGACCCGGTGCTGTGTTTTGGATGTGGATCACGGCACTGGTAGGTATTTCAACCAAGTTCTATACCGCAACATTGGCAGTGATGTTTCGTGGCAAGGATGACAGTGGCAAGATACAAGGCGGGCCAATGTATGTCATCCGCGAGGCTCTTGGTAGCAAATGGCTGCCGTTGGCCTGGTTATTTGCTCTCGCCGGCATGTTTGGCACCCTACCAGTGTTCCAGATCAATCAACTGGTGCAGATCCTGCGGGATGTGGTGGCAATCCCCGTCGGCTTGGCCTCGGCAGACGAGCATCTGGCTTTCGATTTCGTTTTGGGTGTGATTCTCGCCATTGTTTTGTTCACTGTGGCGGCGGGTAAAGTAAGACGAGTCTCGGCTGTTGCCGGTAAAATGGTTCCCGCCATGGTAGTGTTTTATTTTGTAATTACGGCCTGGTTACTGCTCAGCAATGCCTCTGCAATTCCAGCCATGTTTGTCCTTATCATTACTGATGCATTCAGTGGCAAGGCTGCTGCTGGCGGTGTGCTGGGTGCTGTGATTCTGATTGGTGTGCAGCGAGGTGTGTTTTCCAATGAAGCCGGTTTGGGGACAGAGTCCCTGGCCCACGGGGCTGTCAAAACCGATGAGCCAGTGAGGGAAGGTCTGGTGGCCATGGTGGGTCCTATGATTGACACGCTGGTGGTTTGTACCTGCACGGCATTGGCCTTGCTGGTCACCGGTGTCTGGCAAAGTGATGCCATTGGAGTCACCATGACCTCTATGGCCTACGAACAGGCATTTCCCGGAATTGGTGCCTATCTGGTTTTGATCATGGTATTGGTACTCAGTACTACCACAGTCCTGACCTATTCCTACTATGGTGGCAAGTGCATGGCATTTTTGTTCGGCACCAGGACCGAAAAATACTATCTTTGGGGATACATGGCATTGGTAGTTGCAGGTGCCATTGCATCGCTAGAGGCAGTAATCAGTTTATTCGATGGTGCCTATGCCATCATGGCAATTCCCACCATGATCTCCACATTTCTGTTGGCAGGAAAGGTTCGGGAAGTAGCGCTAGATTATTTTCGTCGCTTTGATGCCGGGGAATTTAAACCGGCTGAAAAAGGAGGTAAACTCGGCACTACCCAGTGCTGCGGAAAAACAGTGAATAGGGAATCAGAAACTGAAAGTATATAAAAGACAAGAGGAACAGAACAATGAAAAAGTTGATGATGATATGTCTGGTGTTGCTATCCCCCCTTTCTCAGGGGCAAGGCAGCGATGAGGCGGCAGTCGTTATGGTGCTCGATCAGTACCATCAGGCAGCCGCTACCGCAGACTGGACGGTGTATTTTGATCTGATGAGTGAAGATGCGGTTTTTCTTGGTACCGATGTTGGTGAACGCTGGCCAAAAGCTCAATTTCGTGAATATGCGGGGATACGCAATGGCTGGGTGTACACCCCTGGAGAACGAAATATAAACTTCACGCCCGATGGCAATACAGCTTGGTTCGATGAAATCCTGGAAAGTGCCAGTTATGGGACCAGTCGTGGCACTGGCGTGCTTATCAGAACGGAAGACGGATGGAAGATTTCTCAGTACCACCTGACCTTTCCGATACCCAATGATCTGGCAAGGGAGATAACGGATCGGATCAAGACTTACGAAAACCGCTAGTGGCAGTAGACCGGATTTAGTGGATGATTTGTTCTGAGGTCGGAGACTCTTCGGCAGCCTTGGCTGTAATTCTGGATTCTTCTTGTGAGATGTAGCTACGGGTCGTGACTGGTCTTTCCAGGCAATTTCCGAGTCTTGACAGAAATTTTTCCATATGATCGGTCTGGTAGTGTGCCTTCAGGCAGTCTGCATCTTCCCATTCCTGCAGTAGCACTACACAGAAGGGGTTGGTAACACCTTCAAAGTATTCATAGGCCAGACAGCCATGTTCCTGGCGGCATAGTCGAACCATGTTGCTCATTAACTTGATTGCCGTGTCCCTGGAATCCGGAAGCAGGTGAAAAGTGCTTTGGCATACGATCATGGCAGTACTCTCCTGAAAATCACTACATTATGCATTTTAGCTTGAGTCCATCCATTTAGTCGCAGTTTGATCTGTCTCTTTGCTTCAGTGTATTAAAGCCGACTTAGACTCCAGATGGCAATGCTTCCGTTCCATGTTCCGACTTGGTCTACTCATCGGTTTATAGCCGGACTTATATATCAGTTCAGAATTTTCTGCAAGTGCATCGCAGGAGTCTGTTGCCAAGGTGTTGTCAGTAGAATGCATACAGCCAGGCTTCATCCATTTGAATCGCACTGTATTGCTCACCACCAAGGATAAAATGGTGGCATATCGGTTGAGGCGCGATCAGTAAAATTTGGTTGACGTTTCTCTCTGAAGGCCGCAACACCCTCCTTACCGCTTTTGCGACTGGTATAGAATACACCGAGTGAGTCCACATCATGGGCAACTTTCGGATGCGGTACCACTGCATTGCGGTAAAGCATCTGCCGCGAAAGAGCGATGGCGACCTGGCTGTGCTTGGTGATGCGCTGGGCCATTTGTTCGGCACTCCCCAAAAGTCTTTCTGCTGATTCGATCCGGTTTGCAAAGCCTCTTTCCTTCAGTTCTTCGGGATTAATGAGATCGCCGCTGTAGATCCACTCCATGGCGGTGCCCATATTGACAATTCGAGGTAGAAACCAAGATGAGCAGGCTTCCGGTGTAATCCCGATCTTGTTGAAAACAAAGCCCACTCGAGCATTTTCGGATACAAGGCGTATGTCCATGGCGCAGGTCATTGTTGCACCAATGCCAACAGCAGCACCATTAATTGCGGCAATAACGGGTTTCTTACACTCGAAAATGGCGAGCGTTAGTTGACCACCACTATCTCGTACCTTGGCTTCAATAACTGGATCATCCAAGTGATTTTGCATATCCTGTAAGGTAGGTTGCAATTTTTCATCCAGGCCGAAGACATTGCCATCTGTTGACAGGTCCATACCGGCACAGAATGCATTGCCGGCACCAGTCACCACAATGGCACTGATTTCATCATCTTCGCTTGCCTGTTCGAAAGCACTGATTAGCTCAGTTGCCATTTGGGTTGTAAAAGCGTTGAGCCGATCCGGTCGATTCAGGGTGAGGGTTAGCACCTGGTTGTCAACTTCATAGAGAATAGTCTGGAATGACATGGAAGCTTCCTGTTTGTGTATAAAATTATTGCTATGCCTTGTATTTGGGCTAGAGGATAGCGTAATAGCTGCCATTTAATTAACTGGCAAATTGAATTATACTTTAAAGATCTTTCTTCCAACACTTCTATCGGTTTACGAACTAATTCTAGTGTCAAGTCAATGGATATTTGTCGCATAGATGGAATCATTCATATGCTCTGATTAGCAAGGCAGCCAGTTAAACTGAAGCGTGTTCATCCGTCATTTTTTGATTGACTAAGCACTAGGTTGGTGGAATGAGAGGGCTAAGCAAGTGAGATTTTATTACCAGAATTTAATGTGTGCGATTAGCCAAGCTAAGGCTCACTAATTTAAGAGGCAGTTGCGTTGTTCTGAAACTCTTGATTTATATGGGCCAAAGGGCATCCTCAAAAAAACTTTACCCCAAAAAATGG